>NZ_JAUBOX010000088.1:0-29489 GCF_036700445.1 Microcoleus sp. T3_B1 | reverse complement strand
TTGGTCAATCCTAAGCACTTTAAAAACTGGTTTACAAGCTGCTGCTACTGTACTTCATAAACCTGGAATACGCTGTATCATTAGCGGTGCCGACGGATGGGTGGCAATAGAAGCCTATGGTAATGCCAAATATGAATGGTTAAAAAGCTTTCTAGAATTACCGAATGGCATACCATCTCATGACACATTTAGTCGGGTATTTGCCCGCATTGAACCACAACAGTTTCAAGAATGTTTTTTGAGTTGGGTAAATGCGATAGTCGGGAAATTAGAACTAAACGTGATTGCCATTGATGGCAAAACAATGAAACAATCTTATGACCGAAATGACCAGCAAAAAGCGCTACATATAGTCACGGCGTGGTCTTCATGTCATCAATTAGTTTTAGGGCAAAAAAAAGTAGATAAAAAATCTAACGAGCTGACAGCAATTCCGGAATTAATAGAAATGTTAGAAATTGCCGGAAGTGTAATAACCATAGATGCTATGGGCTGTCAAAAAGACATAACATCTCTGATTATCAATAAAAAAGGAGATTATGTTTTAGCTTTAAAAGGGAATCAAAAGCTCCTCTATCAAGCTGTGAAAGAGTGGTTTGAAGTAGCTAAAAAAGAAGATTATTTAGGCAGAGACTACAGTCCGGAATGAGCAAGTAGAAGCTGGACATCATCGAGTGGAAAAAAGACAAGTGTGGACTGTTGATGTATCCGAGTTACCACCTCTGCATAATCAAGAATTATGGACGGGATTAAAAACAGTTGTCATGATAGTTAGTGAACGACGGCTGTGGAATAAAACCACGACTGAAGCTCGTTTTTACGTTAGTAGTTTAAGCAGTAATGCTGAGACAATTGCTGGGGCGATCCGTAGTCATTGGGGCATTGAAAATAGCTTACATTGGACGCTGGATGTGACATTTTGTGAAGATGAAAGCCGGATTAGGAAACAGAACTCTCCCGAAAATTTTGCACTTCTACGTCGCTTGGCTATAAATTTACTAAAACAAGAAAAAACTTCCAAACAAAGTCTAAAAATGAAACGGTATCAAGCGGCAATGGACAATAATTATTTAGTGAAAATTTTAAACTCTGCCAGTTAATGCTCGAAATCTAACACCTATCTAAGAAGGAAAATTATTCGGCTTTAAGAAGTTAAGAAAATCTTAAGGTTCTGATTTAATTTGCTTAAATGTGGTTAAAGTAAATGATTTTTAGAAGGTTTTTTTAGTTATTTAGTAGTGCACAAATTTAGGTATTTGTCAAATTAATTTAGATGCGTTTACCCTGGTAATATTACTGGTACACTAGCGATATTAAATGGGGGAACAGGTAGTTCAACTCAGAATTTTATTGATTTAACTACTACTCAAAGTATAAGTGGTAATAAATATTTTTTAGATTCTATTTTGGTAGGTACTAATTCCTCCCTAACTATTCAATCTTATGACAACTCGGACATCAAATCAATCAATTCAATTCAAGTGGTCAACTCTTTAAATGGGAGTATAACTTTAACTGCAAATCCAGTAGGCACTTTTGCTTTTACAAATAATGATTTTGAGATTAACGCTAATACGAATATTGCAATTCCAAATCAATTTTTAGGCTCTCATGTGAGAGTTAGAAATTATGGAATTGGCTTGGCGGGTAATATTCAGGGTTTACGGTTAACAGCTTTAAACTCAGGGATTGGGAACATTACTACTCTTGATGGTGCAGCCTTCTCAGCTAGAAATGATACTGCAACTACTGTGACGACACTAA
The DNA here is from genome assembly GCF_036700445.1 of Microcoleus sp. T3_B1. Taxonomy (NCBI): domain Bacteria; kingdom Bacillati; phylum Cyanobacteriota; class Cyanophyceae; order Oscillatoriales; family Microcoleaceae; genus Microcoleus; species Microcoleus sp. T3_B1. The sequence continues at coordinate 27,725 of NZ_JAUBOX010000088.1, read as the reverse complement.
ATGGCGGTAGTTTTGCTGCTTCTATTGGAAATATAGCTGGTACTGCTACTACTATTAATGGTGGGCTATTTACAGTCAGCTCTGGTGCTTCGGCAATATCTACTACTATCAGAGGGATTTTAATTAATGCTTCGTCATCCAATACTATTCCCGCTACTAATTGTGTCGGAATAGAAATCGCAAGTATTACAGGAACCGCTACTAATAAATTAGCCATAAAAACTGGCACAGTAGGATTAATTAGTTTCGGCGACACAACTCCATCGACATCTACCACTACAGGTGGTGTGGTTGTTGGTGGTGGAATAGGAGTCGGAGGCAATATTTTCGCAGCAGGTAGTATTCAAGGTACGTCATTTCAAGTAGCTGGAACTAAAATAGTAGGAGCTAGAGAGACTGGATGGACTGCATCAACGGGAACAATCAATAAGGGTGCTTTCGCGTCAGATACAGCTACACTATTAGAAGTATCTAGACGATTATTTAGTCTGGAAACAGCTCTCAGAACACATGGGTTAATAGGTACTTGATGTGGCACGACCAAACCTTAGAAAATCCCCCGATTTAAGCAAACCATCCGAGCCAAGCTTAGGAAGAAAGTACGATGGCAGTGAGTCTTCTGCTCCAAACTCTACTCAATTAGGGGTAACTCGCGAGCTAGGCTCGGTAGCAGGTATTACCATTGAGGGTAGGGCAAAGGTTGATTTAGAATCGCTCTTACCTGCACAAGGTATTTCGATTAATCGAAATGAGTCAAAAAATACCCTAGGTATTGGCGCAGGATTAGGATCTACTAGGGGTAAATTGGGGGTGAATATAGGGGCTGAAATGGGTTTTGAGCCGGATGGCTCGATATCCCTTAAATCGGTTAGTGGAGGAGTAAATGTAGCAGGTTTTGGGGTAGAAGGGAAAGTTGGTCAGGGCGGTAGTGGTGGGCTAGCGCTAACGGGTTTTGGAATTACCGTTGATATTGCAAAAGACGAAAAAGGGGGGATTAGTGGGGGCATTAGTATCAGGTTGCCTGGCGGGGAGATCGGAATAGGATTTCAACGAGATCCAGGAACTGTAGTGATAAGTACACCTGTCCCTGAACCTGTAACACCTACTTATACAGAAGGTTTAGACAAAGAGAATATATCCATCCCCCCCGAACAGCCTGCTACAAAATGGCCGGTACCAACCGGAGTAAACATAGACAGCGCCAAAGGATGTACGCTAAAATTCTTTTGGAGAGAAAACCATTACAGCATAAATCCTTACGCAGGTACTTGTGAGTCGTATTTGTCGCAACCAGTTTTTTATCCGTATAGTAGTTTCGGCCCCACAAAAGTACGAGTTGTCAGCAATACTTGCACACAAAAGATTCGGAATATTAATGGTTTGTGGGCAATGCAAACCACAATTATCATGACTCTCTTTGAGTGCGAACTTGATATACGAATTGATCGCTTTGCAAGTCAATCCTATTTAAAACAAATTTTGGATTACGTTTATTATTATTATATTCCTTCGAGTTTTTGCTCTTACAATTGGTACTTAAGCGAATACGGTGGCGGGATGCCTATTACGACTAGCCGTCGTGTAAGCAATCCAGAAATAAGTGTATTTGGTTGCGTCCCCCCAAAAGATAGCTTTAAAATATATCCACGTCCCCCTAGTCCCGTATCGATTTCCGTTCAATTACCCAACCATCCCCAACAAATTAAACCTATGGATTGCTGTGAACAGGTCAAAGAAATACACAAATATCTTGGTATCGCCAAACTCAAAAAAAATAAATTCCCGGTGAGTAACGCCTTCCTTGTACCCGGTGGCAAGGGAAACGATAATTGCATTGATTACTATGCGATTACTCAAGCTCTATTCAGAATGCTCGCGAACGGGTTGATACTTAACCCAAAAAGTAAACCATTGGGTAGTGAATGGCAAAATGTTAATGCTACCGCATGGGCGGGACAGATGTACGAAATGTTGGCTGAAAGTATGTCCGACGGCAATTCAAGTCAACGGTTCGAGGTCGCTGCAATAATGCAACTTGTACAAATTATGAGTGCTATTGCAGAAACAGGCAGGAAAGTTGAATTTGTTGCCGACGCTATTGGAATCGAGCCACAGTTAAGTTTCGAGGATCTGCCAGTGTGCTTTACAGTTCACGAGAACCACAAAGGTTTTGGCAACAGTCAACCTAAAAAGCTAAAAACATCGGGACTGAAGTCCGACGAACAGGTAGAAGAAGTGCTAGGTAAAATGTTAAATCCGAGCAAGGTGCCCATCGTAAAATGGCAATTCAAGCCGGGCCAAATATCAATTAACGAGGCATTGAGGATGAGGAGCAATGGCTAAATCAGTTAGCGGTGGTAAAAGCGCGTCACCTAGGGGTACTACTGACCAACAACGAGAGGCTGCTGGTAAAGGTGCAATTCGAGAAGAATTTTTGAGGAAAAAGGATGAACTGATTAAATTAAAATCACTCGATATTTTTCTGGTCAAAGATGCAATGGGGATTAATCCCAAAAAAAGTGATATGAAACCGGAATTAAAGGATATAGTTAAACGGCTTAAACAGAAAAAGCCAAAGTAAGTTTCTTAGTGCATTTCCTAGAGTAGCCCCCTACAGTAGGGGGCTACTTGTAAAAATGCCAACAAAAACAGGCACAATCCCTCCTACTTTTAAATATTTGGTATAAAACAATACATTGATTTTTTGTTCTACCATGATAGCCGTAGTTTTTGCCACGTTAAGGCAAAGTGCTTATGTTACGATTGACACGTCACCGATACGCGTAAGGACAGTCACAATGAACGTTTGGAATTTAATGATTGAGATTTTTAGGACACTGGTAGAACGGGACGCCATCCTTTCGGAGCGTATCGCTAAGCTTGAGGAAGAGAACGGGTTAGACGTAGCAGATGAGAGCCTCACTCAATCTCAACTGCAAAAGTTGGTTGATCGGATGTCAGAACAGACTGTGCCTCCATCTGCGTAAATTTAGTTTTGTCAAAGGTTAGGGTTTTGCCCGGTGTAACAACCGGGTTTTTTAGTGCCGTAGGCGGCTACTTTACCTTCATCTTGAACAATAGCCCCCTACAGTAGGGGGCTACTCCAGAAAATACAGGCAGAGACACAAACAGGCAAGGCAAAAAATAGCCAATAAAAAACCCCCCTTAATAAGGGGGGTGGCAGGTAGGGGGATGCGGGGCTAAATGTCGGAGAAGGAAGCCTCTGTATTGATACCCAAGTAATGCCGTTGAATTGTATCAACACTATTACCGCAGGCAGTGGCCAGTAGCAATAAATCTGTGCCAGCGTGCGCCATCAGAGTAATGAACGTATGTCGGGTATGGTAGGGGGATAGGTAACCAGAGATTTTACCGTCTTCAACCAATTGAGTAACTACACCGGGATAAGTGTAGGTTTTTTGAGAACATTTTAATTCGTATGTATTCCACAACTTAGCAAATTGACCGATATACCAAGCTTTGCCATTTTGTTGTTTGAAAATTAAGTCCCTTGGCTGAGTGTCTACAGGTTTAATTTTCAACAGTAAATTTTGAAGCTTCGGATATATTTTAAAGATTCTTGTTTCCCCTGTTTTTGGAACCTGAGTGTTCTTTAACCGGCCGTTGTAAGACTTGCTAAATCTAATGTAGTCTTTGTCCCGCCCCAAAAAAACATCCTTCCATTCAAGCGCGAAAGCTTCCCCGCTACGGCATCCAGTTAGAAACAAGAATTCAACCAAAGGTGCTGCTTGACGGGTTGCGGGCTTATCAGACTCATAAAAAGCCTTAATGATGATGTCTCTCTCTTCCTTAGTAAAAGCGCGTCGATCGCGTTCATCTGGGTTAACTTCGTCATCCTCGGAGTCCCACCATCGCAATAGCGAACCATCAGAAGTGACAACTGGCTTATACTTGTCTGTTTTGTTAGGGGTGAAAACAGAGTCAATCCCCGCAAACGGGTTAACCGTAAGTCTTGTTTTCCCTTGAGACTGCAATCGGGTAAACGCTTCGGAAAGGGCGGATATAATCGACCGCTTGGTAGTTGTACAGCAAGTGAACCGCGACAAACAGTCGTCTATCTGTCCGTCTAAACGTTCGTTCCATAAAGGATTATCCGACGTTAGATAAACATGATTTTTTTTGTCATACACCTTCCCCTTAATAGGGTTTGTATAACTAATTCGGTAAAGAAGTTCAAACGTAGTTGGCTGTAACTGCGGTTGCTTCCAATCCAAGTAATCTTCCCACATTTGACCTACGGTAATCTCAGGTTCTGGTTCTGGAATCAGTGCAGCCAGCTTTAGTTCAGCGGTGTACTTGGTTTTTAAGCCGTACTTGGCAAAAGTAGGATCGAACAGTTGTTGCCAGTCTGGGTGCTGTAAGTCACCTTCAATCCTCCACGCGATAGCGATCGCCTTTTGCCAATTCTCAGGAGTATCCTTCATCCCTAAGCCCTGATGCTTTCGCTTCCCCCCAAAAATGGGATTGTACTTGGTACTGAACTGTAACCGGAGTGAACCGTTATCGGACTGTACTTTGATCGTCTCAGGGGTTGCTTGTGATTTAGCGTACATATTGTTTTTTCAAGGTTCTGTAAGGGTTTTAGCCTTCTATCAACTTTCTAGCAGACACCCGTTAATCGAGCTATGTGCATAGCGTGAATGAAGGCACAGAACTAATATAGCACCTTTATGGCAATAGGTCTACAACTATGCCCATTGTTCGTTCGGCAACAAAGCCGTGTACAAGATTTAACAGATTTAACGGATGGATGTTGATCTTCGAGATTCGATCTTCGAGCGAAAAATGTTAATCTCCGGTTTGGGGAGGGGTTAAGGTAAGTTTTTTTATAGCACGATCGCACATCCGTTTGTTAATTTTAGGGTTTTGGCGATCGGTCAGTCGATTTTAGATTTTAGATTTTAGATTTTAGATTTACTTGCAGCTTTGAATCTGGAAGATGGAACTTTGGTCTAAAATTTTGGGCTATCCAGGAAAGGAGTCGGGGCTTTGTATCGGTTTTTGGGCGGTGTCCAACAGCCGAAAATTAACAAAAATCCACCTCCAAAACAAAACAACACAATTCTTTGCCACCAAAGTTGGCGTTTGGTACTACAATGCAGCAAAAGTTCAAGCGTTTTTGACTTCAACGGCTGAGGGGATAAAGGAAAATGGGAGATGTTGGACGTGTGCCTGTAGGAATTATCGGCGCTTCAGGGTACGGCGGCGTGCAACTTGTGCGACTGCTGGCGGACCACCCGGCGGCTGAAGTAGTTTATTTGGGCGGGGATAGCAGTGCAGGAAAACCTTATTCCAGCCTTTATCCGCACCTGACTAACTGCATTGATTTGACAGTCGAGGCGATCGACCTAGACCAAATAGCGGCAAAATGCGAAGTTGTGTTTCTGTCGCTGCCAAACGGTTTAGCTTGCAAAATGGCACCGACGCTGATAGAAAAAGGCTGCAAAGTCTTGGATTTGTCGGCTGACTACAGATTTGAAAATCTGGAAACTTACAAAGCTTGGTACGGTGGCGAGCGATCGGACTCTGCTTTAGCTGCAACGGCTGTTTACGGCTTGCCAGAATTGTATCGCGATCGAATTAAAGACGCTCAGTTAGTAGGCTGTGCCGGCTGCTACGTCACTGCTAGTTTGTTAGCCCTGGCCCCTTTGCTCAAACAAGGTCTCATCGTGCCAGAAACAGCAATTATCGACGCCAAATCCGGTGCTTCGGGAGGGGGCCGCAAAGCCGAAGTTAATCTCTTGTTGGCTGAAGCAGAGGGTTCTCTGGGCGCTTACGGCGTTGGGCGCCACCGCCACACGCCAGAAATCGAGCAAATTTGCAGCGATTTAGCGGGACATGATATTAAAGTTCAGTTTACTCCTCACCTAATTCCGATGGTGCGGGGAATTCTGGCGACTGTTTACGCAACTTTGCGTGATCCGGGTTTGGTGCGGGAAGATTTAATCACGATTTTCAGCGCTTTTTACCGCAATTGTCCTTGGGTAAAAGTGTTACCGGCTGGGGTTTATCCGCAAACAAAATGGGCTTGCGGTACGAATCTTTGTTTTATCGGCATCGAAGTCGATCCGCGTACTGATAGGGTGATTGTGCTGTCGGCGATCGACAATTTAATTAAGGGACAAGCCGGCCAAGGCATCCAGTGCATGAACTTGATGATGGGTTGGGAAGAAACTTTGGGTTTGCCACAATTGGCTTTCTATCCTTAATTGAGAATTGGGCATGGGGCATTGGGCAATTGGTAATTGGTAATTGGTAATTGGTGGGGGCGGGTTTACGAGATTGTTGGTTTTAGGCAATTATTTCTGGTAAAACCCGCCCCTACAGGATGTAAATTGCCGATGCCCGATGCCCATCCGATTTTAGATTTCTGATTGTTAATTTTAGATTCAAGTTACTAATCAATTCTTCAATCTAAAATCTAAAATCTAAAATCTAAAATTGTCAGATGCCCCATGCCCGATTACCAAGTGTTATTTAGGCCCGTAACCGATCGACCCAGCATAAATTGCCCGATCGCCCAATTGGTCTTCAATCCGCAATAAACGGTTGTATTTGGCAACTCGTTCGCTGCGACACAAAGAACCAGTCTTGATTTGACCGGCGCGAGTCGCTACGGCTAAATCGGCAATGGTGGTATCTTCAGTTTCACCGGAACGGTGGCTGATGATCGATCGATAGCTGTTCCGTTTGCCCAGGTCGATCGTATCCAAAGTCTCTGTCAAAGAACCAATTTGATTCAGCTTAATCAAAATCGAATTGCTAGCTTTCAAATCAATTCCTTTCTGCAGCCGCGTCCGATTAGTAACAAACAAATCGTCACCCACCAATTGAACTTTGCTGCCCATTTTCTGCGTCAGCGCTACCCAACTTTCCCAATCGTCCTCATGCAAACCATCTTCAATGGAAACAATCGGATATTGACTGGCCAAACCATCCAAATAATCGATTAATTCTGCAGGCGAATGAGCCACACCGTCGTAAGTGTACTGCCCATCTTTGTAAAATTCGCTAGCAGCAACATCCAAAGCCAAAGCAACTTGTTCACCCGGTTTATAGCCAGCTTTTTCAATAGCTGCAATCAACAAATCCAAAGCTGCTTGATTGGATTTAAGATTAGGCGCAAAACCGCCTTCATCACCCACACCAGTCAGCAAACCCTCAGCTTTTAAGACTTTACTCAAGGATTCAAATACCTCTGCACCCCAGCGTAAAGCTTCTTTAAAAGAGGGCGCACCCACAGGGACAATCATAAATTCTTGAATGTCCACATTATTGTTAGCGTGAGAACCCCCGTTGATCACGTTCATCAAAGGCACGGGCAAAACGTTCGCCAAGGGCCCGCCCAAGTAGCGATAAAGGGGGAGTCCTAAAGTCTCGGCGGCCGCCTTTGCTGTGGCTAAGGAGACTCCGAGAATGGCATTTGCGCCGAGGTGGGATTTGTTCGGGGAACCGTCCAAATCAATCATGGTTTTGTCTACCAGCGCTTGGTCGATCGCATCTAGATTAGCCAAAGCGGGGGCAATTTTGTGTTCGACGTTAGCGACGGCTTTTAGGACTCCTTTGCCACCATAACGGCTTTTGTCGTCGTCGCGGAGTTCGTGGGCTTCAAAAGAGCCTGTAGACGCGCCGCTGGGGACTTGGGCGAGTCCGACAACACCGTTGGCTAGGTAAACTTCAGCTTCAATGGTGGGGCGGCCACGGGAGTCGAGGATTTCTCTGGCTTGAATAGATTCGATCGCAGTGTCTAGCATATTAATTATTCCGGACTTAATTCAAGGTTTCATGACAATTAGCAGTCTCTGGGTTTTCCCACGCTGACTGCTGACGGGTAATAGAGTACGCGATCCCCAGAATTATTGGTGCACAGTTCAAAATATTTGCGGATTTGGACGAGCCGATCGGTGTCAATAAGCTAGGCTTGTTGAATAACAGCTCCGGCAAGTTTGACAGTAATTTGATTGTTTTAACCCCAGATTCCCGCAGATTTCTTAATTAGAACCTTTGTTAAAATTAGAATGTCAGCAAAGTCAATCAAAAAAGGAGAAACTTAGGATGTTAGAAACAAATATCGGAGAAATTAGAGCATTAGCTGAAAATTCAGACCCTATTATTGCTGATCCCCCAAACACCAAATTACTCACCGGGCCATTGCCAAATCCAGCCAGCAACCCCAACTTTTTTGACTTAACTCCCAATGACGACGCATTTCAATTAGCAAATGGAATTCTGCGTAATACTCCCGGAGGTTTGCGGGCCTTAGCTGGTAACGATTTTGTCAGAGGTTCAGGTGGTGCGGAACTGATGAACGGTAACAGCGGCACAGATACTTTAATCGGGGGTTGTGGCAGCGATACTATTCGCGGCGGCCAAGATTTTGACATTCTTTATGGAGAATGTGGCAGCGATTTTGTCAGCGGAGATCAAGGTGATGACTACGTTTATGGAGGCACTGCCAATGACTTTATGCGGGGCGGTAAAGGGAATGATGCTTTAGTAGGAGATAGTGGAAATGATACTCTAATCGGTGATGCTGGAATTGATAGACTTTGGGGAAGTGAAGGCGCAGATTTGTTTGTTCTCCGCACAGAAGTGGGAGCAGCTTCGGGGGAAATTGGTTCGCTTCAACCGCCTCCTAGTGGCAATTTTGATGTAGATGAAGTGCCTGCCGATTTTATTCTCGATTACAATCCGGCTGAAGGTGATGTAATTGGATTGGCGGGAGGACTGACGCGAAATGATATTGCTTTGAGCGAAAGGTTTTTAACAATTGGTGATGCCAGAGATTATGACAGCAGCGGGCCTTTTCCTCCGGGAATTCCTCGCACTGCTGATTTTAGAATTTTAAATACTAAGGCGACGGTGATTCGGGAAGCTAGCACCGGCAATATCTTGGGTTTGGTGAAGGATGTTTCGCCGGATCAACTTCAGTTTATATCTGTGTCTGACGGGACGATCGCTCTAGGATAACTACCAACTGGTGGGCAAGGCTAATCTGCATAGCACGGAGGGGCGGAACGAAACGCCCATCCGACAACAACAAGGCTCTCAATCCTCGTTCCCAGGCTCTGCCTGGGAAGACATATCAGCGAGGCTCTGCCTCCCGATTCCTGACATAAATTAAACAATATTTAAGATTGCCAGAAATCCGCCACATCATATCCCATTGCGGTGAGCATTTGCCGCAGCAGAGGTAAGCTCAAACCGATCACATTTGTGTGACATCCTTCGATTTTTTCCACAAAAAAGCCGCCTTTACCTTCCAGTGCAAAACAGCCTGCACATTGCAAGGGTTCTCCGGTAGCGACGTAAGCCGCAATTTGGCGCGAGGTAACTTCCGCAAAATGAACTTTTGTAACTTGATAGCGAATGACCGATCGCGACCTTGCCTCATCAAAGTCATCGAATCTAGTATCAATTAAAGCATGACCCGTATACAATTCGCCCACCTTACCGCGCATTTTCTGCCAGCGCGAGATTGCTTCTTCCGCATCCTTGGGTTTGCCGTGAATTTCGCCATCTATGAGCAAAATTGAATCGCATCCCAACACCAAACACGCTTTTGGATTGGGGATTTGGGGGTGAGAATTAGCCAGTAAAAACTTAGCCACAGCCTCAGCTTTTCCCTCTGCTAACACCTGCACTAAATTAGTGGCATCTTTCATTTGTATTTGCCCTTCATCAAAGTCGCTGGGGCAAATCACAGCTTGAATGCCGGCATTTTCTAGCAGGCGGCGGCGCGCAGGAGAAGCTGAAGCTAATACAAAAGTTGGAATTTTCATAAGTTAAGAAGTGAGTTGACAGTTGACAGTTGACAGTTGACAGTTGACAGTTGTCAGTTGTCAGCCGTCAGTTGACAGTTGTCAGTGGTCAGTTGGCAACTAACCCATGCCCCATGCCCCATGCCCCATGCCCTAATAAACAGAGAAAGATTTAACAACTTTCTCAAAAGCTTCTTTTACCTTTGGCCAGCGTTCTTCGGTAGTGGAAACGTTAAGCGTAAAAAGTTTGCCGCGGCTGACTGCTACACTCGCTAAGTTATGGCGTTCTTGGTTTGGCAACTTAACGGCGTATTCTAAAATGTAATAGTTTTTCGATCGCGATTCACGAGCTTCTGCATTGACTAATTCAGCTTCGCGGCCGGAATCACTCGGGGCGATCGCACTTTTGCTGAGCTTGTATCCCACATCCGTCGGCGTTCCCAAATCCGCCAGAGTTTTGTCCTTCGCGACTGGACTGATTACCACGCTGACGTTCTCGGTTTGCTGAATCAAATCGCGGAGCACCACATCGGGCCCGTTAGAAATCGCGATCGGCAGCCAGCCGTTAGGATAGAGAAATTGATAGCCGTCGCCAGTATCAACGTAGCTTTTGAGCCCGGTGACTTTAGACACACAACCGGTCAAGGTGAGGCTTAGAACCACCAGAAGTATTGCCGCAATTCGTTTGAGCATTCTTTTTACGGGTAGAGTAAAACAAAAATATTTAATTTTAATTGTCTCACCAAACCTTGGCCCTAAAAATAGTTAAGCTATGAATCGCTGTTTATGTAACGCCAGCGATCCATAGCCGTATAGTTTAATTGTTAACAAAATCATTACAGGTGAGTCAGCCAGCTAATCAGCCCGTGCTTGGTCGAAACTTCTAAAGCCAAGAGAGAAACAAAGCCAATCATGGCAAGGCGGCCGTTTAAGCGTTCGGCGTAGGGGGTAAAGCCGGTGCGGGGCTCGTCATCGATGTATACTTGCGGCTCGATCGCAAAATTGTTCATTTTGCCTTGGTCGTCCAGCATTAAGCCTCGGTTACTCATGTTTTTTTTCCTAAATGGTTTTTAGTGTACTGTAACTAAATGTAACAGACTTGTGAAGATATGTAAAGGATTGTGAGAAATTTTTTTTAAATACCCCGATCTGACACCAGTTTATAAAAAAAATGCAACTGTAGGCAAGCTCTAAACCCTTATATAGTAAGTCTTTCCCAAATCTAAAATCTAAAATCTAAAATCTAACAATGGTATGACTGTGGGTAGACTCTGGGCCCCAGAGGGGGGAGGATAGAGTGGAGAGGCACAAAAGTCGATGGTGTATGGCAAATCCAGTCTGGGTTTGACGAAAATTGTGGAACGGAGGAAAAATTTATGCGGGCCAGTCTGGAAATGCGGTGGTTTTATAGCGGTGCACTGCCAAAATCTATCAATCAATGGTTTGGAAGCGAGAGTCTCGGCGGGTATCTTTCGCCTCCTGAAGAGCGGGAAGACATATATTTGCTAGTACCAAGCTGCGACTACTTGGGAGTGAAGCTACGCGGGAAAACCTTGGAGGTAAAGTGGCGTCAGGGAGAGTTGGGGATGATGGAGTTCGGCAACCGCTGGGAAGGCAAAGCCGAAAAGTGGCTGAAGTGGGTTTGTGCGGACACGATGGCGCCGATACCGGCGGATATTATAGCGACAGGAAAGTGGGTGGCAGTCAAGAAAAAGCGAGCGCAGCGTCTTTATCAAGTTTCGGAGTCGGGTGCGGTAAGGTCAGTGCCAGTAGAAGCCCCAATTCCTGAAGGCTGCACCGTGGAACTTACTCAGTTGAACATTAACGGCAGCGCGTGGTGGACTTTGGGATTTGAAACGTTTGGCAGCGAAAGTTCTTTGACAGAAAGCCTGCAAACAGTTGCTACTTGGACTAGCAAGAGTTATCAGGCGCAAAAGTTAAAAGCTGAGGATTCTTCTGCTTATCCCATTTGGCTGGGCAGCAAGTAATATCAAACCCGGCTTTAATAATACCTCCTGTATTTTTTAGTCGCCCTCTGCTGGGACGAGAGGCAAGTTTAGACGGGGTTTCAACCTCCGAGTCTGGCCGTCCTGGACGCCACTGGCATATATAGTAAGGTGCTCTACTACCCGAAATCTTCAAGAATATTTCAATAACGGAGTCTGACCGAGAAAATGGGATGCAAGCCCCGTCCTTTTAGGACGGCTTTATGCTATAGTTTAATTGGTTGAAATCCCCACCTAAGATTGCAGCGATATATACTCATCTTGAGTTGAAACCGGGACTGATCCAGTAATAGGGAAAGACCCAAGGGCAATGGTTAAAATCCAACCTGGAAGCAAAACAAAGTATTGTTAATGTTTTTCAAACAAAACGATACATATAGTCGGGATAGGGCATTGCCACGACTTAAAATGAACATGGAGGCGCTCGTAAGACTACTTCGGTAGCATTGGTCGATGAAGTGTTAAGAATCCTCTCGCCTTTAGGCAGGGGAGTATGTCAAGCACCTGAGATGTTGCACCATTTTCAATTAGGTTTTTTACGGGCGGGCTCTCCTGCCCAACCCCTACTCCCCACAAGAAAACTCACTCTTTGTGGAACAGGCATCTTGCGCGGGCTCTCCTGCCCAACCCCTACTCCCCACAAGAAAACTCACTCTTTGTGGAACAGGCATCTTGCCTGTTCTTGAGAATGGTGCAAGATGCACCCTAAAAATCGATCGTCCTGTGACAGTTGGCCTTAGTCTTATCTGATAGAGGGGGCTTGGAACTATCCCCCCTCTCTCCCATTCTCCCCCTCTCCGATTCTCCCCACTCTGCCAGCACTTCTGAGAATTTGACAAGCCAAAATCGCCGCCCCAAATCCATTATCAATATTCACCACACCCACACCCGCCGCACAAGAATTGAGCATAGTTAAAAGAGGAGCAATCCCGCCAAAACTCGCGCCGTAACCCACACTCGTCGGCACAGCAATCACCGGACAATCTGCCAAACCCGCAACCACACTCGCCAAAGCACCTTCCATACCCGCAACCGCAATCAACACATCAGCATCAGCAATCACGTGCCGGTTGCTCAGCAAGCGGTGAATGCCCGCAACTCCGACATCCCACAAACGTCGCACCTGAAAACCGCAAAGTTCCGCAGTAATTGCCGCCTCTTCCGCTACAGGCAAATCCGCCGTTCCCGCACTGATAATAGTCACAGTACCCGGATGCTGCGGATTTGGGGAATTAGGAGAAATTGCACAAATTCGAGCCTTTTGGTAGTAGCACAAATCGGGTATTTTTTGTTGCAATTGCTCGAAAACTTCCGGTTCGATTCGTGTCGCCATCACCGCCGAATTTCGCCCGCGCATCGCCTCGATAATCTCAACAATTTGGTCGGGCGTTTTCCCTGGGCCCCAAATTACTTCAGGAAAACCCGTTCTTAAAGTGCGGTGGTGGTCAATTTTGGCAAAATCGCCGACTTGTTCAAAGTCAAAATGCTTTAATTTATCCAAAGCGGCGATCGGACTAACATCGCCGGCCGCGACAGATTCGAGTAACTTCTGTAAAATTTTAGGTTCCATAAACTAATAACTAATGACTGCTAACTAATGACCGGCCCAAAAACGGATACAAGCCCCCAACTTAAATCGCGGCACAATTTTAGACTCTTGTTCAAGTTCCCAGATTCATCTTTAGAGTAAATGAAATCTAAAATCTAAAATCTAAAATCTAAAATCGACTGACTATTCTGTTATTTTCAGTTCGTACAAATTCCAGAAAGCACCGCCGAGGGCACTGTAGCGAATTCCCGAAACGCGATCGCGCACCGCCTCAAAAGTCAGCGGATTCACCATATAGATAAACGGCACTTGTTCCGCTATAATCCGCTGCGTCTCCCCATAAATTTCCTTGCGCTTAGCCTCATCAAGCTCTTGGGAAGCTTTCACGTAAAGGTCATCGATTTTTTGCTCCCAGTCGTCAACTTTCCAACCCTTAATCGGCGGTTCTCCGGCTTGCGGGCCCTGGTTGAAACTGTGCAGCGTGCCGTTAACAGACCAAATATTGTAGCCGCTGTGCGGTTCAGTACCTCCCGTAAAACCGCCGAGGTAAGTATCCCAATTCCGCGTCAATCGCAGCTTTTCCACATAAGTGTTAAAACTCAGGAACTGCGTATCAATTTGCATCCCCAGTTTGCCCAAGTCTTGCTTAATTTGCGTTGCCATTTGTTCCCGAACTTTTTTACCTGCGGCCATCAACAAAGTAAATCGCACCTTGTTGCCTTCAGCATCCAACAATTCGTCGTTACTATTATACTTGAAACCAGCACTTAACAGTAACTCTTTGGCTTTTTGCCGATCGTAACTGTAAGTTTTCAATCCCTCTTCTGGGGACAGGTAGAACGGGCTTTGCGCCGGAATTGGGGAATGCAGCGGCTCGCCAAGTCCGCGATAAATATTGTTAGTCATGGCGGATCGGTTGATGCCGTAGGCGATCGCCTGCCGAAATTCCTTAGTCGCGAACCACCGAGACTTAATTGGGTCTACAAACGGCTGATTTTGAGCATTGCGCCCCTTATTCAGATTGAAACACACAAAGACGCTGCCAGTATCCGGGCCGCCGTTGAAGACCGTATATTTGCCGCGATTTTCCTCCCGTTTCAGCAGGGGAAACACTTCCGGTTCCACGTTCAGAGTATCCAAATCGCCCGATCGAAAATTCAGCAGTTGATTGTCAGTATTTTCGATAATTTGCCAAACAATTTGCTGGATGTAAGGCTGGACATTTCCCTCAGCATCTTTGCGCCAAAAATACGGATTTCGTTCCAAAACAACGCGCTGATTAGGAGTATAACTCAGCATTCGGTACTGACCGTTGCCGACAATTTTTTTAGGATCAGTATCCGTGCCCCAAGTAGTCAGGTATTTAGGGTTGCCGTCTGCATCTGTATTTTCGACAGCTTCCTGTAAAATATGAGCTGGTAAAATTGGGATTCCCCCAGCATATCTAATAAATGGAGCAAAGGGTTCTGCCACGGAAAATTCAACGCGGCGGCTGTCAATTTTTTTAACTTTTGGGAATTCGCGACTCATGCCAACCCTCAGATTATCTTTCAAACCGCTAGGAATTTTGTCATTGAAATAAATCTTTTCATAGCTGAAGATAATGTCATCAGTAGTCATCGGTTCGCCGTCCGACCATTTCAAACCCTCTCGCAGGGTGAAGACAATCTTTTTGCCATCTTTAGAAACTTCCCAGGACTGGGCTAAACCGGGTTCTAAATCTGATGTTAACCCATTTTGGTTAATTAGTCCATCGTAAATATAGCCAAAAATGTCGTAGGCCGACTGATTTAACGGGGAGTTGAAGGTGGCCGGGCCGCTGGGGGTCGGAACGATGAGTCTGTTTACTAAGTTCGATCGGGCTGGAGTGCACGCAGACAGAGTTAGGGTGGCAATTGCCGCCAGTAAAATCGCCAGCCAGCGCAGTCTTGAATGTAGCATCATAGAAATTTTCATAATTTTTTAGTTTACCACCTGCGTGCAACTATGACTGAGATTGTAACCAACCAAGAAAGTCTTCAGTGCGCGAAAAATACTTTTCCACTCCAGCCTGTTGCAAAGCATCTTGAACTTCGGGAAGTTGGCGAAATTCTTTGATGTTGCCACTTAGAAATGCTTTGGTTTCTGTGGGGTGCAAGCGGGCATGAGTCAGGATACAGTGTAAAATTAAATTGTCGGTTGGATCTTTTTCTATCAAAGTTTCGTTTAAGCTTGCTTCGATCATCTCTGTATTTAATACAATCATTTCTGCATTTCGCGACATCAGACTTATCGCTTCTCGCAAGCGCGATTTAATTTCACCTACTCGATAGCGAGAGAAAATGAATGACTCTTCTAAGTGAAAAGATAGAGATGCGGCGTGTTCGGATGTCACATCTCGCTTTGTTTCGCTAATTTGGCGGCTTAGCTGTTGCCCAAAAGAGTTTTGTCGCTTCAACTCATCCTCTAAAGCTGACAAAGCCTCCATGTAACAAATGCTGGGTATGACCAACTGAACTGATGAGGACAAATCCCGCAGCAACATAATTGCTTCAGCCTCACGCCCTGTAGCAATACTCATCAAAAAGTTGGTCTCGATATATACGATTGCCACCTAATTCCACTCCTGATTTTGTTGTTCCACCTGCAAGTAACGGCAGCAAACCGATGGCTGCTATTTGTTCCGATGCTGGCGGAATTTCTGATTTCCAATGATAATCTAAGTCATGCAGCCACGATTGGATGAGCGTCTCAATGGTATCTTCAAATATCCATTTACTGCCAAATGTAGGGAGATAATAGCGACATATTTCACCAGTATTGAGAGTGCAAACAGGCTCCAATAAATTTTTTCCGTCCCATTTAAAAATCAAAATTTGTTCCGCGTCAACAAACATAGCATAGGGAACCATCGCGTTTTTTTCAGATAGCTTAGCTAACACCGCTTTCAGCCAATCGATCGCGCGAGCGATAATTTTCTGTTTCGCGGCTGTTTCTTGAGCTTGAATAATTTTAACCTCGATTAGCACGACTATGTTATCGTCCTTATCCAACGCGATCACATCCGCGTCTACGGGTAATTGTAACTCCCAAGTGTCAGTGTCCATGATTTCAGGCTTCCTAGCGATGTTGGATTTGAGATTAACTTTACAGTCAATTAGAGATTCTAGAGTTCTATTTTTTGCCCAACAAAACTACAGCATAGGCTGCAATTCCTTCTTCTCTCCCCACCGGGCCTAACTTTTCGTTGGTGGTGGCTTTGATGCCAATTTGGTCTGGTTTTAATTGTAGGACAGCAGAAAGCCGATCGCGCATTTGCTCAATATGCGGTTTCAGCTTTGGACGTTCCGCCACCACCACCGAATCAATATTGCCGATTTCCCAGCCTTTATCTAATATTAACTGATTGACTTGTGCCAGCAATACGAGACTATCCGCACCCTTCCATTTCGGGTCAGTTGGCGGGAAATAAAGACCGATATCTCCTAAGCTCAGAGCTCCGAGCATAGCATCCATGATAGCGTGAGTAAGTACGTCGGCGTCGCTGTGGCCGAGTAATCCTAATTCGTGAGGAATATTGACACCGCCTAGGATGAGAGGACGATCGGGAACTAAGCAGTGAATGTCGTAGCCATTGCCGATGCGGATGTTCATGTAAAAGGAAGGTTTGGTAAGTATAGTAGAAGACAATTATTTCATATTTTCAGGGAGATAAGTGAATTTATTTTTTAAGGCCGAGCCGAGTGTTAAATATTTTTTTTTCTGCTTTCCTCAGCAGCTATGGCAATCCTAAAGCTGTTGGAGGGGGGAGAGAAGGGTTAATGCTGGAAACGCTAGAAAATTATGGGGACTTCTCGATCGCTCTCCTGAAATCAAAGACTTACAAACGCGAATCCAAAATTTATTAGGCTCTTAAATAAGCTGTTGTTCATTTAAATTGCATATTTCGAGTCCCGATCAACAATCGTCAAATCCTCTCCCCCTCTCCTCTTCTCCCCCTCTCCCTCTCTAATACCATAGGCAATCTAGATGCAACACAGCTTATAGCAATCCTAAATGATTCAGATAAATTTGTAGGGGTAGTGCTACCCCTACTCCCCGTGCCTACCCCTTATCTATCGGGCAACCACGGGGAGTAGGGGTCGGATTGCCCCTACAATAATTATGCAAATGATTTAGGATTGCTATATACGGGATTTACGCATCAAGACCAAAGAAACCGGGTTTTTTACCGAATCTGTGGACTACCACGAAGTATTACCGCAAAAAACCAGGTTTCTGACCACGAATTTCAAAGGTGGTACCCGCCACGTGATTTATCCGTGGAATCAATCCAAAATCGAAAATCGAAAATCCTCAAGCCCCCGCATTTATCTCGCGCAAGTCAATCGAAAATCTAAAATCTAAAATCTAAAATCGATTGACCACTCGTGCGATCGCCCTTTCTCCTATTCTCCCCTCTCCTGCAACCATCGATCATACAAATCCGATCGCCTTTGGCGCGTTCTTTCAATTTGCTGTTCCCTGCGCCAGCGAGCAATTTCCGCGTGATTACCCGACAGCAACACATCGGGCACCTTCAATCCCCGAAAATCCGCCGGTCGAGTGTACTGCGGATAATCCAAAAGTCCGTCTTCAAAACTCTCAAACTTTAGCGAATCTTCCTTCGCCACAGTTCCCCGCAGCAATCGCAAAACTCCATTAATCAAAGCTAAAGCCGGAATTTCGCCCCCCGTGAGCACAAAATCCCCCAAAGACACCTCGCGAGTTACCAAATGCAGCACTCGATCGTCCACACCCTCATAATGACCGCAAATCAACACCAACTGATCGCGATCCGCCGCCAACTCCCGAAACATCGCCTGCTGCATCGGTTCCCCCTGGGGAGTCAGCAAAATCACCTCCCGCCTCGGCAAAATCGGCAGCGACTCCACCGCAGCAAAAATCGGTTCCGGTTTCATCAGCATCCCCACTCCGCCCCCGTAAGGCTCATCATCGACTCGCTGGTGTTTGTCTGTGGTAAAATCGCGGGGATTGACAAAATTCACCTCAGCAATCTTTTTAGCTAAGGCTTTGCCCATCAGTCCCGACTCTAGGGGAGCCCGGAAAAATTCTGGAAATAGGGTAACAACGTCAAATCGCACAATTATTGGAATTTCATTGAGACATCACCTCTAGTTTGACCTTTAGAGGGAGTTCAGTTTTCAGTAATTGCTTTATTCTTTATAATTTCTTATAATTTCTGAGAATTTTTGCAAGTTAAATTTTCTTCCTTTGTCGGCGGGCCGGTTTTGTACAAAAATAATCTGTTTTTCATGACAGCGACTGCAAGTAAACTCGCCCCCAAACAACTGCGGGATAGCGCGATCGGCGATCGCACCTCACTCGCACCAACAAATATTTATTCTTAAAAAGCCCTATTCTACGCACAGCCACGGCAAAATTGAATTTCACATCCAACAGAGGAAGACACACCATGCAGCAGTTGACATCTCAAGCCCTTGAACACAATATTCCCCAGCGCACAAAAACCTCGATTATGGTCATCGGGGGAGCCGAAGACAAAGTTCACGGGCGAGAGATTCTGAACACCTTTTTTTGCCGTGCTGGGGGTGCAAACGCTCGGCTGGCGATCGTTCCCTGCGCTTCGCGAGATCCCGAAGGAATTAGCAACCGCTACCGCACAATATTTGACGAAATGGGCGTTAGCGCAGTCAAAGTAGTGGACATCCGCGAACGCGAACAAGCCGAAAACCCCGTCTGGAAAGATTACTTAGAAGACTGTACGGGCGTATTCATCACAGGCGGCGACCAACTGCGGCTTTGTGGGCTGCTGGCGGACACCCCGCTGATGGAGAAAATTCGCAAAGAAACTCTCGAAGGCAAGATTACCCTCGCTGGCACCAGCGCGGGTGCTGCGGTGATGGGATATCACATGATTGCCGGCGGTGGGAGTGGGGCGTCACCGAACCGCTCTTTAGTAGACATGGCAAACGGACTTAACATTATTCCTGAGATCATCGTAGACCAGCATTTTCACAACCGCAACCGCATGGCTCGCTTGCTGTCGGCTGTGGCTTGCCATCCCGATCGCCTCGCTATTGGTATTGACGAAGACACCTGTGCCTTGTTTGAGGGAGACGATACTATGAAAATTCTCGGTAAAGGCACTGTGACTATTGTTGATTCTAGGGAAAATTTTTATACCAATGAGTCTATGGTAGGAGCGACAGAACCCTTAAGTCTGTTCAATATGCGCTTGCACGTCCTGTGTCACGGAGATTGCTACAATATGCCCCTAGGCAAACCAATGCCATCGGGAGCGTGTTCCGAGTCTGGCTGGCCCCCCGAATGCCGCACAGCCAACTAACGTAGAACATCTCTTGTCATTGATTCGGCAGAAATTAGGCGGCATTCCGGCCGAATCATGGATACCACCATAGAATAGATTCCGAAGCAGCCACGGTCTGACCCCAGCAGGCCGAACCACAGAAAATTCTAGCTTCGGGCTTTGAGTTTTTGCTAGCCATGTACCTGTACTTGTTTTTAGCCGATCGCAGGAGCAGAAATTTTCAATTGGGTAGCCCATAACTGGAAATTCACTCCCAAACTGTTCGCAGCGAACAGTTTATCGAGCAATCTAGATCGAAATTGAATAAATGCTCCAATTATCTATAAGATTTCGCGCCCCATACCCCTCAAACTGCCATGAAAATACTTAAAATCCAGACCTTACGCGGCCCCAACTACTGGAGCATCCGACGCCAGAAACTCGTCCTGATGCGTCTGGATTTAGAGGA
The DNA here is from genome assembly GCF_036700445.1 of Microcoleus sp. T3_B1. Classification (NCBI taxonomy): domain Bacteria; kingdom Bacillati; phylum Cyanobacteriota; class Cyanophyceae; order Oscillatoriales; family Microcoleaceae; genus Microcoleus; species Microcoleus sp. T3_B1. Next base: position 7,609 of record NZ_JAUBOX010000088.1, on the reverse strand, counting down.
GTGGGCAGATAAAACCACAGCGGAAATTCCTGGATTCTACGAAGGGTTGATCGCCGCACTTCCGAGTTTGAACGACCATCACTGTTCCCCAGGCCATCAGGGAGGATTCCTGCAACGGGTCAGAGAAGGCACAATGATGGGACACGTAATCGAACACGTCGCCCTAGAACTTCAGGAAATGGCAGGAATGCCGGTCGGGTTCGGTCGCACCCGCGAGACTGCGACCCCAGGCATTTACCAAGTAGTAATCGAGTATCAAAACGAACAAGCAGGTCGCTATGCAGCCCGGGCGGGCGTGCGGATGTGCCAAAGTATTGCCGAGACAGGCACTTATCCAGCAGCAGAATTAGTCCAAGATTTGAGAGACCTGAGAGAGTTTGGTGCGTCGGCGGCTTTGGGGCCGAGCACGGAAACACTGATCAAGGAAGCAGAAGCGCGCGGCATTCCTTGGATACCTTTGAACGCCCGGTTTATGATTCAACTCGGCTACGGGGTTCACCAAAAGCGGATTCAGGCCACTCTGAGCAACCGGACGGGAGTTTTGGGAGTAGAACTTGCCTGTGACAAGGAAGGTACCAAAAATATCCTCGCCAGCGCCGGTGTACCGGTGCCAAGAGGAACGGTGATTCATTATTTGGACGAACTGCGCGGGGCGATCGAAGATGTCGGCGGTTATCCGATCGTCCTCAAACCCCTAGACGGCAACCACGGCCGCGGCATTACGATCGACATCAATTCCTGGGAAGCAGCAGAAGAAGCCTACGACTTAGCCAGCGCCGCATCAAAAACAAAAAGCGTCATTGTCGAGCGCTATTACGTCGGCCGTGACCACAGAGTATTGGTAGTCAACGGGCAAGTCATAGCAGTCGCAGAACGAGTCCCTGCTAACGTCGTGGGCAACGGCAAGTCTACAGTAGAACAGCTTATTGAAGAAGTAAACCGCGACCCGCAGCGAGGAGACGGACACGACAACGTGCTCACCCGGATCACGATCGACAAATTGTCGCTGGATTTGCTGGAAAAACAAGGATACGCGATGGACTCGGTAGTGCCCGCCGGCGAAAGAGTATTTTTGCGGGCGACAGCAAACTTGAGTACCGGTGGAATTGCAGTCGATCGCACCGACGAAATCCACCCAGAAAACGTCTGGCTGTTTTCCAGAGTCGCCAAAATTATCGGTTTGGACATCGCCGGCATTGACGTAGTAACTCCCGACATTTCCCAACCCCTGCGCGATGTCAACGGCGTCATCGTCGAAGTCAACGCAGCACCGGGTTTCAGAATGCACGTCGCCCCCAGTCAAGGTTTACCCCGCAACGTCGCCGGCGCCGTCTTCGATATGCTTTTCCCCTCGCCTCAACCCAGCCGGGTGCCGATTTTAGCGGTAACGGGAACCAACGGCAAAACGACAACCACTCGCCTGCTAGCCCACATTGTCAAGCAGACCGGTCAGATTACCGGCTACACGACTACCGACGGCACTTACATCGGCGATTATTTGGTAGAAACCGGAGACAATACCGGGCCGCAGAGTGCTCAATTGATTTTGTCTGACCCGACGGTGGAAGTGGCAGTGTTGGAAACGGCTAGAGGCGGAATTTTGCGATCGGGCCTCGGCTTCGATCAGTGCGATGTCGGCGTCGTCTTGAACGTCGCGGCAGATCACTTGGGAATTGGCGACATCGACACCGTGGAACAACTTGCCAAACTCAAGAGTGTCCTCGTCGAGTCGGTAATGCCCAAAGGCTATGCAGTTTTGAATGCAGACGACCCGCTGGTATCACAAATGGCGCAGCGTGTCAAGGCTCAAATTGCATATTTTTCGATGAACCCGGACAACGAACTGGTTGCCAAACATACCGCTGCGGGCGGGCTGGCAGCGATTTACGAAAATGGGTATTTGTCGATATTGAAAGGTGATTGGACGCTGAGAATTGAGCAGGCTGTGAACGTGCCGCTGACGATGGGCGGACGCGCGCCGTTTATGATTGCTAATGCTTTAGCAGCTTGTTTGGCTGCTTTTGCCCAAGGATTGAAAATAGAAGATATTCGCGCTGCTTTGTCCAGCTTCCAAGCATCCGTCGGTCAAACTCCCGGAAGGATGAACTTGTTTAATTTGGGCAGCTATCACGCTTTACTCGACTACGCGCACAACCCCCACAGCTACAAAGCTTTGGGCAGTTTCGTGCTGAATTGGCCGGGACTGCGGATCGGGGTTGTCGGCGCGCCCGGAGACCGACGAGATGAAGATTTTGTCACGCTGGGCAAACTTTCGGCCGAGATGTTCGATCGTATTCTTGTCAAAGAAGATATTGACAGGCGCGGCCGAGAACCCGGTGCCGTGGCAAAGTTAATTTGCCAGGGAATTGCCGAGGCGATTTCTGCAGGAACCGCAAAGAAATCTCAAGTTGAATACGAGTTGATTCTCGACGAAACAACGGCCGTTAACAAGGCTTTAGATGAGGCGCCAGCCGGCAGTTTGGTAGTGATTTTACCTGAAAGTGTCAACAAAGCTCTGAGTTTAATTGAAGCCCGGAAACCGATTAAGGAATCTGTGGAAGTTCAAAATGGTTTAGATCGATCGAAGTCACAGGAAAGTTTAAAACCGACTGTGGTGAATTAAGGCTAAACTCTGAACTTTGATTTCATTACATTATTAATAGGTTGGGTTAACGAAAGGAAACCCAACCTTTTTGCTTTAGACAACCGCCGTATTATCTTTCAATATTTTCTCTGTAACCTCAATCAGTTCGCACACAGAATTTTGCGTAAGTTGTGTAGTTTTAAACCCATGAGCAATAGCGTTCCGCAAAGAAAGCGCATTCATTAATAACTGATATTCGGATTTAGAAATCACGCCCTCAACCGTCAGTTGTTTCACTAAATACAGCGGTTCTAATCTTTGCAAACTTAGCTCTTCTTTATGGGCAACAATCCTCAAAGTTGCCTCAACTAAAGACCAAGAATATAGCATTGCTGACTCTAGATGTTGTGTTACAAGTTGCTTGGCGACTTGCAAACCCAACTCTATTTCATGCTCTTGAAAAGAATCCTCAGCTTGGGAAATATCGACTGCATCCTCCGAGTTAGTCATCACTAACTCAAACCTCCAGCCGGGATTTTCTGCTACTGCTTGGGCTAAATTACGTAGATATGTAGTAGAGGGTGACTTGAGTGAAGCGCGTGACTTGACTGCAATAACCACCGATTCTTCGCCCCGGCGCACTATCAGATCCGGGCGATAGCTTTTAAGGAAGTCCGGTAAATCTTCAGAGTTTGGATGAAATGAAATTTCATAACCTTTCTCACGATACTCCTCTGCTAGTTTCAGCAGTTGCTCTCTTTCTATGTTTGCAGTTGGGGTTGCGATCATGTCAGTACCTCTTTGTCAGGAGCATCAATTACGACAATGTGCAAGAATTCATTACCACGGGCAAATCCTTCCGCTAGAATCGAGGTCATATTTTCTACTTTAAAGTTAGTTGATAAATTCCTCTTGCGGACTAGAACATCAGTTACTTGATCGTCATCGACATAGGCTAGCCCGATAATTGCATCTTGAATTGGCTTTACTATGTTGTCTACATCGATTTTAACAGAATCGTAGAAATAAGTTATCTGAAGCATCACTAGGCCAGTAGCTGTTTTCTGCTCCGAAGACCAGTATTTTTCAGCCTCTTGCCTCACTGTCACTTTCCAAGCTTTAAGAAGAGCTCGCCTACGAGCTTGTTGTGATACTGGTGGGCCATCTACTATGAACTCAAATCTCGCCAAAGTGTTTCTAAATAGAAGATTGGGGATTATTTTACCTCTTAACTGCCGCCCACTGGGTAATCGGTTCCAAGAGTTTCCAACCAAAATCGCAAGATAAATCGAAAATTCAAACCGATCTAATTATAGAATCAGGAAAAAGCAAGCAACAGGGTTGAAACATGAATGAAGCCGATCGCACGCGTGTCGAAACATTCATTACGCGCTGGGCAGGTTCTAGCGGTAACGAACGGGCAAACTACCAGTTGTTTTTTGCGGAAATGTGCGATGCGCTGGGAGTCGATCGCCCTTTTGATAAAGGCAGAATTCCCAACGATCCCTACTGCTTTGATAAAGATGTCAAAATTTTTCACCCCAGCGGCAAAGTAACTCCGGGGTTTATTGACTTTTACAAAGCCGAGCATTTTTTAATCGAGGCAAAACAGGGCGGAACAACTAGCAAAAAGGGAACGGCCAAGCGGGGGACAAATACCTATTTGCGAGAGATGGAAAAAGCGTTTGTGCAGGCGATCGCCTATACCCGCAGTCTCAGCAGCAAACCGCCGTTTTTGTTAACTTGCGATATTGGCGATCATTTTGAATTATGGATGGGTTTTAGCGGGGATTATGGCGGCTATGGGGCGCGGCGAGAAATCGGGCTAATCGAGTTGCTGAAAGCCGATGTTTTCGATTTGTTTGTCGATATTTTTAGCAATCCGCAGCAGCGCAATCCAGAGAAAATTGCGGCGCGGGTGACACGGGAAGTGGCGGCAGATTTGGCAGAGTTGGCGAAGCGGATGGAGGCGAATGTCGATCCGCAGCAAGTCGCCCAGTTTTTGATGCGCTGTATTTTCACCATGTTTGCCGAGGATGTGGGGTTACTGAAGGAACATTTGTTTACGCAGGCGCTGGAAACGCGCTGGATTCTCAATCCGAAGACGTTTAAGCCGGAGGTAGAGGCGCTGTGGGAGGCGATGAATGAGGGGACGAGTTTTGGCTTTCATGGCAAACTGTTGCGGTTTAATGGGGGATTGTTTGCCGAGTCGCAGGCGTTTGCTTTGACAAAGGCGCAGTTGGAAGTTTTGTTGCAGGCGGCGAAGCGGGATTGGTGCAATGTGGAACCGGCGATTTTTGGGACGTTGTTGGAAAGGGCGCTGGATTCGAGGGAACGGAGTAAGTTGGGGGCTCATTATACGCCGCGATCGTATGTGGAAAGGTTGGTAAAGCCTGTGGTGATGGAACCTTTGGGCGATCGCTGGATTGCGGTACAAGCGGAGGTTAAACAGTTGCTCAACGCGGGGGAATCGGAACCGACTGCAAATCAAAGGAAAAAGGCGAGCTCAGTTTTAGAAGCATTTCTGACGGAGTTACAACAGGTGAAGATTCTCGATCCGGCGTGCGGATCGGGGAATTTCCTTTATGTCACGTTGGATTTGTTGAAGGGGTTGGAATCGGAGGTGTTGCGGCGCTTGGAAGATGTCACCGGATCGGCGCAGTTGCGGTTAGATATTGCTCAAGTTAATCCGAGTCAGTTTTTGGGGATTGAGATCAATCCTAGGGCAGCGGCGATCGCAGATTTGGTGATTTGGATTGGGTATTTGCAGTGGCATTTTCGGCGGTTTGGCGATATTCCGCCGATCGAACCGGTGTTGCGGGAGTACAACAATATTGAATGCCGGGATGCGGTGTTGGCCTATGACGGAATAGAACCGGATGTGGATGCGGCGGGGAAGGTGAGAACTCGTTGGGGTGGACGGATGATGAAAAGTCCGGTGACGGGGGAAAATATTCCCGATCCGACAAACCAAGTAACAATTTATCGGTATTTGAATCCGAGGGCGGCCCAGTGGCAGGAGGCGGATTATATTGTGTCGAATCCGCCGTTTATTGGCAATGCGAGAATGCGGGAAATGTTGGGAGATGGATATGCAGAAAAGTTGAGGAAAGTCTATAAGGATGTACCGGATACTGTGGATTTCGTCATGTACTGGTGGCACAAGGCAGCGGAACTAACTAGAGCGAGCAAAATTAAACGCTTTGGGTTTATTACCACAAACAGTATTCGCCAAGTTCGGCAGCGGAAAGTTCTGGATTTTCATTTTACGCAAAAGATTCCAACCAGATTAATTTTTGCTATTCCCGATCACCCTTGGATTGATGGAGGGGCAGCAGTCAGAATTGCAATTACAGCAGGTGAATTAGATGACCTCAAAAACCCTGTAAGGATTGCCGAATTTGGTACAGTAGTTGCTGAGTGTGAGGGAGAGACACCGGAAGACTCAGCAGAGCAAGTTCAAGTGCAGTTGCAGAATGTAGGGCTAATTTTTAGTAACCTTCTAGCGGGTTCTGATTTAACTCAATCTCAACAACTTCTGGCTAATGATAGGATATCCAGTCGCGGTGTTATGCTATTTAGTTCCGGGTTTATTGTCGAGCAATCTGACTTTGGAGAGATTGAGTCTGAGGTTCTTTTCCCATACATTAATGGACGAGACTGTATGCAAAATTCTCGCAATGTGCGCGTCATTGATTTATTTGGCTTAAAAGCTGATAAAGCTCAAGAACTATATCCAAAAGCATTCCAATGGGTGTTGGATAAAGTTAAACCTGAACGAGATACTAACCGTGATAAGAGCCTCCGAGAAAACTGGTGGATATTTGGTCGTCCCAGAACTGAACTTCGACCAGCACTAAAGGGACTACAGCGTTATATTGCTACAGTAGAGACTGCGAAGCATAGAGTATTCGTCTTTCTTCCCCGTGAAGTAATACCTGATAATATGTTGATTGCGATCGCCCTTGATGATGCTTATTTCTTAGGAGTTCTTTCTAGTCGAGTTCATGTTACTTGGTCGCTGGCAGCAGGCGGAACATTAGAAGATAGACCTCGTTACAACAAAACTCGATGCTTCGACCCTTTCCCCTTCCCAGACCCCACGGACACCCAAAAACAAACCATCCGCGAACTCGGAGAACGCCTCGACAGCCACCGCAAACGAGTCCAAGCCACTCACCCCGAAGTCACCATCACCGCGATGTACAACCTCCTCGAAAAACTCCGCAAAGGCGAACCCCTCGACGACAAAGACAAAGCCTTCAACCAAAAAGCCCTAGTCTCCACCCTCAAACAAATCCACGACGAACTCGATGCCGCCGTATTTGCCGCCTATGGTTGGGAACCCACCCTCACCGACGACCAAATCCTGGAAAACCTCGTCACCCTCAACGCCCAACGCGCCGAGGAAGAACGCAACGGACACATTCGCTGGCTGCGTCCCGACTACCAAGCCCCAGGCGAAACCTACATCCAACCATCCCTTGCAGGCATCACCACCGAAACCGAAACCGCCATTACACCCACGGAACAACAACCTTTCCCCAAAACCCTCAAAGAGCAACTTTGGGCCATCCGCGACTTATTCCGCACCCAAAGCGGCGAATGGACAGCCGCCCAAGTCACCGCCCATTTCAAAGCAGCCAGCCGCAAACAAAAAGTCATTCTCGACTGTCTGGAAAGCCTGGAAGATTTGGGTATTTTGCTCAGTCATAATGAAGGTGGCGTGCAATATTGGTATCTCCCAACCTGATGGAATTGCAAAAACTTGTAGCTTACGCTAGGGGGTTTGAAGGCGATCGCCCTTACCGGAAAACTGGGTTTAAAGCCCCGTCCTTCTAGGACGGCTTTTCCTCTTTAAGTTTATCAATCCAGTCTTCTACAAGTTGGGTCATTGTTTTTTCTTTCTGTTTGGCAATTCTCCGCAACTTCTCTAGCCGACTCACGACAATGCGAATACTTAATCTTTCTCTGACCATTTGGCTACCCAATTGCTACCTATTATGTTATCATAGTTAGCATGAA
>NZ_JAUBOX010000087.1:0-29903 GCF_036700445.1 Microcoleus sp. T3_B1 | reverse complement strand
TTAGTCAGTAGTCATTAGTCAGTAGTCATTAGTCATTAGTCATTAGTCATTAGTCATTAGTCATTAGTCATTAGTCATTAGTCATTGCCAATTTCCCATACTTCGGCTACGCGGTTCCTGACCTGCCACTACGCGGTTCCTGAGCGTAGTCGAAGGGCCGTACAAGTTCCCAATTCCTTGTATTCAGGACACGGAAGTCAGAGATACAGCAATAGTTGTTTTTCCGTTCTTCCTTCTTCCTTCTTCCTTCTTCCCTCGGACTGACATCCGTTATATCCGTTACATCCGTTACATAATCCGTTGCCGAACTTCTTCCTTCTTCCCCATTCCCAGCAGTTACTGGACTGCAATTCTAGCCAAAGTAGCACCTCGGTAATAGTGCAACAAAATCTGCTGGTAGCCGTATCCCTGTCTGGCCAAATTGTAGGCCCCCCACTGACTCATTCCTACAGCGTGACCGAAACCTTTGCCAGCAACTTGAAAACCGGTAGGAGCTTGGCCGCTGTTCCTTGGGTTCCCACCGCCCCCATACTGAGGAATCACGGTAAACCGGGTACTCCTCAAATTTAGAACCCGGCGTAAATCTGCGCCAGTCATGACCCTAGAACCGCCATCTCCAACTACTTTCATCTTCAAAACGCTGCCGTGAGCGGTAGTGCGTTCTGGCTTCATCGAGATCACATTACCCACGCCAGAAATCCTATTGCTGATTTGAGCCCGGGAAAAATTTTCTTTCCATTGGTAAACCGGGGCCCCTTGGTCGAAGTCAGGAACAGCACGCAGGTAAGGCAGAGGTTCCGTCCAAACATCCTCGACATTTTCAGTATGTCCCCCAGAGGCAGAGTGGAAAGCGGCTAAAATAATCTGACCGTTGTAGGCCAGAACTTGACCGGCGGTTGCATCGACTGCGGAATAAGTGCCAGAAGATTCTGTTTGCAGTCCTTTGTAAACTTGGGAATACTGAGTGCTGTCCACGTCGTAAAGGTCGGTTTCGCTTTTGAGGCGCTGGTGGATAGCGTAGGAACGGGCGGCGACTGCTTGGGCTTTCAAAGCCTCTTGAGGCCAATTGCCACTCATCTCGGCGCCGAGAACGCTGTAGAGATATTGTTCGATATTGACGTAGTTGATGGCAGTCAAGCCTCCTTTTTGGGGAACTAGAAGCGTGCGTCCCCGATACCAACGATCGCCAATCCAGACATAACCGTTCCCCGTCGGCTCGATCCAAACTTGGTTGGCGGCCCAGCGACCAATTGCCACTGTTCCCGATCGAAATTGAGCTGACTGAGAACTGTTTGCCGGCAGTTCGCCCAAATTGCGCCCGCTACCGTCGCGGATTGCAGCCTTTGTAGAACTGCCGATTTTTATCTGACTTGCCCCGTCTTGTACCGCAACTCGCAAGATCAGCGCGGCCTGTGCTGGGGCTACCATTACCAGCCAAAACAACAGCGAAATCCAAAAGTAGCGTTTTTTTAATGTCGAAAAAACGGAACCAAAAAATACTCCTGACTGCATTTGAAAATTTTCCTCCTGTGCTGTATGAGTTTAAGAATTTTTAAGGGAAGGCAAGGCAAGGGAAAAAGGAAGGGGAACGGAAGAAAGAAAACGTTAGAATTGGGTTGATCGCTCTGTGCGCTTGTCGAAAATGATTTTAGCAACTAGATGTTCGCAGGAACAGCGATTTATCCCGGTTCCTGGCTGCGACTATTTCCTGTATGTCGGATCAGCCGCACTCTGGATATATGTAACATATTTTTTAAGACTTAATTGAGGTGATTTGACTCTTGCAGATTACATTTCTCGGAACTAGCTCCGGCGTACCCACGCGATCGCGCAACGTTTCCAGCATCGCCCTCCGGTTGCCCCAGCGAGCGGAACTCTGGCTGTTTGACTGTGGCGAAGGAACTCAGCACCAGTTTCTCCGCAGCGATCTCAAAGTCAGCCAACTGAGCCGCATTTTCATCACTCACCTGCACGGCGACCATATTTTCGGCTTAATGGGTTTGCTGGCTAGCTGCGGTTTGGCGGGGAATGTCAAGCGCATCGATCTTTACGGGCCTCCGGGACTTGAAGAATATTTGCAAGCTGGCGTTCGTTATTCTCAAACTCATTTTTCTTACCCGGTTAAGGTACACAAAATTCACGAGGGAGTCATCTATGAAGATGACGAATATATTGTTAGCTGCGGCCCTTTGAAGCACCGAGTTACTGCTTTTGGTTATCGAGTAACTGAGAAAGATCGTGCGGGACATTTTGATGTAGAAAAAGCGAAGGCTGCGGGCATTCCTTCCGGGCCAATTTACGGCGAGTTAAAACAAGGAAAGACGGTAAAGTTAGAGGACGGGCGGCAGTTTAAAGGTACGGATTTTTGCGGCCCAGATCAAGTCGGGCGCAAGTTTGTTTATTGTACCGACACGGTTTTTTGTGACGGGGCGGTGGAATTGGCGAAGGATGCTGATTTGTTGGTGCATGAAGCTACTTTTGCCCATCAAGATGCTCAAATGGCCTTCGATCGCCTGCATTCAACTTCGACAATGGCGGCTCAAGTGGCTTTGACGGCTGGGGCGAAACAGTTAATTATGACGCATTTTAGCCCGCGTTACGCTCCGGGGAATGCGATCGTCCTGGATGATTTGCTCAAGGAAGCGCAGGCAATTTTTCCGAATACGAAAATGGCTTACGACTTTTTGACTTACGAAGTGCCCAGGCCTGTTTAAAACTAGGATTAATCTGGGTTCAGATGTGAGAGCATTTTCAATAAGGGCGATCGGGGCGGGCAAGATGCCCACCCCACAAAAACATTAATCTCTCTTGTGGAACAGGCCGTCCAGCCTGTTGCTTAAATTAATGCCACAAAAACATGAACCTCTTGTGGAACAGGCCGTCCAGCCTGTTGCGGAAATTAATCCTACAAAAACATTAATCTATTGTGGAACAGGCCGGAAAGCCTGTTATGCTCTGCAATTGTCAATAAGCACCGATACGTGAGTGGCGATCGCTACCCACCTTCACCAACTTCAATCCAAAATCCAAAATCCAAAATCCAAAATCGAGCGATCGACCGCAGCCACGGCCCAGGACAGCCAATGGTTGCTACAATCGGGGAGGGTATATGTTGTGGCTAACACTACAGCCCGTAACCCTGAAAGCTAATAGCTAAATTATTAAAAATCTGCCTCTCCTGCCATGTTTAAAAATCTGCTAGGCGATCCCAACGCGCGCAAACTGAGAAAATTTCAGCCTTGGGTAGCTGATATCAATATTTTGGAAGAAGACTTCCGCGCACTCTCAGACGACGGCCTCAGAGGCAAAACGGCGGAGTTTCAAGAACGTCTGGCAAAAGCTAAATCTCTCAACGAAGAGAAAGAGATCCTAGACGAAATCTTGCCGGAGGCTTTTGCAGTGGTGCGGGAAGCGGGACAACGGGTTTTAGGAATGCGCCACTTTGATGTCCAACTCCTCGGCGGCATTATCCTGCACAAAGGCCAAATTGCCGAAATGAAAACCGGTGAGGGCAAAACTCTCGTGGCGACGCTGCCGGCTTACCTCAACGCCCTCAACGGTAAAGGCGTACACATCATCACCGTCAACGATTATCTCGCAAGGCGGGACGCGGAATGGATGGGGCAAGTGCACCGCTTCCTGGGATTGACTGTGGGACTGATTCAGCAGGGCATGGATCAGGTGGAACGAAAGAAAAATTATAACTGCGACATTACCTACGCGACTAACAGCGAAGTCGGCTTTGATTATTTGCGCGACAACATGGCTACGGTCATGGAAGACGTTGTGCAGCGTCCTTTTAATTTCTGCGTGATTGACGAGGTTGACTCGGTGCTGATTGATGAAGCACGGACGCCTTTAATTATTTCCGGCCAGGTGGAACGCCCCAGTGAGAAGTATATACGGGCGGCTGAGGTAGCTGCTGCTCTGAGAAAGGAAAATGAAGAACATTACGAGGTTGATGAAAAGGCTCGGAATGTGCTATTGACCGATGAAGGGTTTGGTGAAGCTGAGCGGTTGTTGGGTGTTACGGATTTGTACGACCCGGCTGACCCTTGGGCGCATTACATTTTTAATGCGATTAAGGCCAAGGAATTGTTTATTAAGGATATTAACTACATCGTCACTCCCGATCGCGAAGTCGTGATTGTGGATGAGTTTACCGGCCGGGTGATGCCGGGACGGCGCTGGAGTGACGGTTTGCACCAGGCGATCGAAGCCAAGGAACGGGCGGAAATTCAGCCGGAAACTCAGACACTGGCGACGATTACCTATCAGAATTTCTTTTTGCTTTATCCGAAGCTGTCGGGGATGACTGGGACGGCGAAGACTGAAGAGACGGAGTTTGAGAAGATTTACAAACTGGAAGTGACGCTGATTCCCACTAACCGGATTACCAGCCGCACAGACCTTTCGGATATGGTTTACAAGGCGGAGGCTGGGAAGTGGAATGCGATCGCCCAAGAATGCGCGGAAATGCACGAGGTGGGTCGGCCGGTGCTGGTGGGTACGACAAGCGTAGAAAAGTCGGAGTTGCTGTCGCGGCTGCTGCTGGAGAGGAAAATTCCTCACAATTTGCTTAATGCTAAACCGGAAAATGTGGAGCGGGAATCAGAAATTATCGCTCAAGCCGGACGCAAAGGCGCTGTGACGATCGCCACAAACATGGCGGGACGCGGTACAGATATTATTTTGGGCGGTAATTCTGAGTACATGGCGCGCCTCAAGTTGCGGGAGTATTTTATGCCCCGCATCGTGCAACCCGAGGATGATGACGGGTTTTCGGTGGTGCAAGTGCCGGGTATTGGTGGCCGCCCCGCACCTCAAGGTTTTGATCCGACTAAGAAAAAGGTAAAGTCTTGGAAAGCTTCGGCGCAGATTTTCCCGACGCAGCTATCGAAAAATGCCGAACAAATGCTCGTGGCGGCGGTGGAATTGGCGGTGAAGGAGTACGGCGCGCGATCGCTCACGGAATTGCAAGCCGATGATATCGTGGCTATAGCTTCGGAAAAAGCGCCGACAAAAGACCCGGTAATTCAAAAATTGCGGGAAGCTTACAATTTAACTCGCAAGGAGTACGATGCTTTTACCAGCACCGAACACGATGAAGTCGTGCAGTTGGGAGGCTTGCACGTCATCGGTACCGAACGCCACGAATCGCGCCGGATCGACAATCAGTTGCGCGGCCGGGCGGGACGCCAAGGAGACCCCGGTTCAACGCGGTTTTTCTTGAGTTTGGAAGACAATTTGCTCAGGATTTTCGGCGGCGAACGGGTGGCCGGTTTGATGAAGGCTTTCGGTGTTGAGGAAGATATGCCGATCGAATCTGGAATGCTGACTCGTTCCCTCGAAGGCGCTCAGAAAAAAGTCGAAACCTACTATTACGATATCCGCAAGCAGGTATTTGAATACGACGAAGTGATGAACAATCAGCGTCGAGCAATCTATGCGGAACGTCGCCGAGTATTGGAAGGTTTGGACTCCAAAGAACAGGTAATTAGATATGCCGAACAGACGATGGATGACATCGTGGGAGCATACATCAATCCCGATTTACCTTCGGAAGAATGGGAACTCGACAAACTTGTGAGCAAGGTGAAGGAATTTGTTTATCTGCTCGCTGACATGACGCCGGATCAGCTAGAAGATTTGTCCGTTGAGGAAATTAAAACATTCCTGCACGAACAAGTCCGCAATGCTTACGACATTAAAGAAGCGGAAGTTAATGCAATCCGAGCTGAATTAATGCGAGATGCGGAACGATTCTTTATTTTGCAGCAAATTGATACTTTGTGGCGGGAACACTTGCAGCAAATGGATGCTTTGCGCGAGTCTGTAGGGCTGCGCGGTTACGGGCAGAAAGACCCGCTGATCGAGTACAAAACTGAAGGTTACGAGCTGTTTTTGGACATGATGACGGATATCCGCCGCAATGTGGTTTATTCGCTGTTCCAGTTCCAGCCGCAGCCGGCAATGCAAGTTTCGCCAGAGATGGTTTGAAAATAGTTAACTGTTGACTGTTGACTGTTGACTGTTGACAGTTGACTGTTAACAGTTGACTGTTGACTGTTGCTTCCAGGCTCTTCCTGGAAGTTGATTTTACATCACCCGTGTCATGGAAGAAGAATATAAGAAGACCAAATACAGATATTTGCATTGAAATATTGTATAACCTGGAATTATGCCAACAATTGTCAGGAACAGGCAAGATGCCTGTTCCACAAAAGATAAATTTTCTTGTGGAACAGGCATCTTGCCTGTTCCTAAAAAGCTAATTGAGAATGGTGCAATATCTCAGTATCTCAGTTTTTACCGACTTTACTTTTACAGCCATGAACCAAATGAACCACCTCATGTTCATATTGACAGAGACAAATCATCGGTTAAATTTTGGTTGGAGCCAGTCAATCGATTTTAGATTTTAGATTTTAGATTTTAGATTGAAGCCTTGACCCCACGGATAAATACGTTCGGCAAGTTTCATCGGATACACGTTTTTTATTTCTGGATGGATGAATCACGTGGCGGGTATCCTGGATGCTTTCGGTCAGTTTAGGAAACAACCTTGGTTTTAGTGCTAAAGAACTTCGTAAAATACAGTCGGTAGTACAAGAAAATAAACAAACGCTATTGGAGGCTTGGTATGGGTATTTTGGCGATTCGAGCGGACGAGAGAGTTAAACACATTCATTTTACAGAAGAAACCATTAGTGTTGATTTGATGGATGGACGAATCATTACCGTCCCTTTAATTTGGTATCCAAGATTGTTTCATGCAACGCCCGATCAAAGGGAAAAATGGGAAGTATGTGGAGGAGGCTATGGCATTCACTGGGAAGAAATTGATGAAGACCTCAGTACAGAAGGAATGCTGCGAGGTGCACCGGCTCCGAGGCCTAAAATTACTCATTAATTTCCATCGCTAGTTCACTTCTAAGCTTTGGTAAGATAGCCTTTCTCACGTAAGAGATAAAGGAGGTATTTAAGGTATATTTGAGATTAAAGCCAATCTTCTTGATCGCTTTTTTGTCGCCTGTAAACCTCACCTGTAGCGTGAATCTTACGGGTTTGTTCGTAAAGAGTTTCTTCGGTATGATTCCATTTTTGCAGGACTTTTTTTAAGTCTGATTGAATATCTCTAGCGCCTGGAAAGCCTCGGTAGCGAATTATTAATCTTGCTAATTCCGATAAATTGTAGTCGGTTGCTTCTCCTGCTAATAAAGTATTGACACTGGCTCGATCGCGCTTGTATTGCGGATGCTGCTGATCTTGAGTTTTTTCTATTGAATCCATACTATTTATATTTCCCAATCATATCAAATCCGTTGACATCGGAATCATTATCTCTCTCTCTTCTCTTTCTCTGTGTCCTCTGTGCCCTCTGTGGTTTAATATTCCGATATAACCGGAATTGATATCATTTGAAAATGATGCTACAAGCAACCGCCACCCAAAAGCGCGGACATAAATAACTATCATGAATAGAGCCTTCAATCCGCGCTTCATAAACGGTTTGATTCGGGTATCATAACAGTCAACAGTCAACTGTCAACTGTTCAGTCAGTCCCAGAAATTTTTGTGCTTGTTCAGTAATACCAAATAGTCGATCGCCGTGACAAAAAATTTCCCAGGCGCGAATTCCCATAAAACCAATACCTGCAACCGCCAAGGGCATCGCTGCGGCACCTAAAAGCGCAGCAATGGGGGGAAATATCATGCACAGTGTTAACAGAATGCCAGTAATAACACCACCAGCAATGCCAGCTTTGGCGGTGGCGGTGGCGACTTGTTCGACTAACTCTGACTGGGTAATTTTCCCTTCAACGCACAATAGCGAATTTTCTAAGATAGAAAATATTAACTCAATTACTGCTGCTGCGATCGCCCCTTTCATTGCAGCCCCAACGATTTCCGCAACTGCTGCTTTAAACGCTGCATCCGCTAAAACTTGCTTAGCGACTGCTAATTCTGCGGCAGTCATGTCTACACCACCGCGAGCACGATTCACCCAAAAATATTCAAAAATCCCGTTAGTAGCTTCGCTTCCGCCTCCATTGACGTGCGCTTGGATGTGACTCCAATCTTTATCTTGACAGAAGTTGCGAATTGCTTCTGGGCCTTGGGCACGAATTTGGGCGGGTATGGATTCAAATACTTTTGCTGCTTCTTGAATATCTCGCATTCCGTCACGCACCCCAGCCCTAGCAAATTTGGATTGCAGATTTCTTGGCAGGTTCTCAAAACGGATGTTATGTGCTATTTTAAAAGCTTCTTGAGTGGTGATCGCCCCGGCACTAACCATTGAACTTGGCGCTGATTGTACCCACGCCGTTAATACAGTTGCACTTTCCTCAACTTTAGCAGCGATTTCGTTGGCTAAGTTTTGGGTATCGGCAACAGTTTCTCGTACTTTAGCCGTTAGCAATTCCAGCGGATTCGGGTTAATTTCCATGTCGATCCAGCTTGCATCGTGAATGATTGAATTATTCCGACTATAACATTCCTCTTCAGTAAGTGTTATTTTTTACTGAATTGCTTCTTGCTTCTAACTCCGGCTGTAAATTTAGAGCTTTTTTTTGATAAAATAAACCTTCATTGATTCGACCTTGCTCTTCCAAACTTTTGCCTAAATTCCAATAAGCGACGGCTAAATCTGGTTGAAGAGCAATAGATTTTTGATAATAAGTTATGGCGTCATCGAGCTGACCTTGTTTGTAAAACATACTGCCCAAATTAACATATGCTTCGACAAATTTAGGGTCGAATTCTATCGCCTTGGAGTAGGCGCGAATCGCCGCGTCTATTTTGCCTTGGGCTTGCAGGATATTCCCTATAGTTTTGTAGGCGGCGGCGAAATTGGGTTGCTGGCGAAGTGCTTGGTAACAGGAGGCGATCGCCTCTACATATTTCTGTTGCGTATAATAAATTTCTGCTATCTTGTTGAGTGCGATCGGACTATCCGGTTGAATGGCTAGTAATTTTTGATATTGAGCGATCGCCTCCTCAAGCTTTCCTGATTTCTGAAGGCTATCACCCGCTGACAAATACTGCTGTGCTAACTCCGAATTTGCGGTCATAGATTTTATTTTAACAGCCGAAACTACTTTACCACAAGTGTTAGTTAGCAACCGCCTTTTCTAGGGATATTCTGACTATTTGAGATTTTAAATTTGTTTTTGTACCAACATAGGACTTACGCAATCATTCCAGGTATGGGGGCAACCACGGGGGGTTTGCCCCTACAAAACACTATATCGGGCAACCACGGGGGGTTTGCCTACAAAACACTATATATTGAGGCTGTGCGTAAGTCCTGCAACTGTTCGGACAGTTTTTGATTACAAACCGTAGAATAGAGGTTTCAGGGAACCCCGATTAAAGCAAGTTGACACTCCCCAGCCTAAAGGCGTGGGGATTCTTAATTCATCGACTGACCTTTAAGCACCATGTCCTTGCGGCAGTCCTTAAACCTTTCAACAGTACAATAGTACAAATTGACGAGTCTAATTCACTGTTACCCCAGAGGGTCTATCTCCAAAAGCGTACTAGGATACAAGCAAGCGAGTTTGGGTATGCCCTACCCTACTTAACAAATCAAGAAATTGTTTGTTTTTACTGGTTTTTTGTTTTTACTGGTTTAAGGATGCGTTGATCCTTTAG
The DNA here is from genome assembly GCF_036700445.1 of Microcoleus sp. T3_B1. Taxonomy (NCBI): domain Bacteria; kingdom Bacillati; phylum Cyanobacteriota; class Cyanophyceae; order Oscillatoriales; family Microcoleaceae; genus Microcoleus; species Microcoleus sp. T3_B1. The sequence continues at coordinate 20,243 of NZ_JAUBOX010000087.1, read as the reverse complement.
CTGTATGGCGAGTTTTCGCCGCTCTGCGTCCCCCGGTTTATACCTAAAAGTGTGTCTTAACTGTTTCACGAGGGTATTGCGAGTTTAACCTTGACTATTTTAGTATACTACAAATAGCAGCAATTCCTGATTTTTAGGAAGGGATTTAAGAAATTAAAGCCGCCCTAGAAGGACGGGGTTTTAAACCCAATTTCCTGATAAATTAGCTAAATGTTCGATCGCCCTAACTGTTCAAAAATTGATCGAACGGGCGATCGAAAAAATTAAGGAGACAGTCGCCACACCTTAATCGTGTCGTCAAAACTGCCACTGATCAGAGTTTTGTCTTGAGGATTAAAAGCCAAATCCACCCAGGTAGAATGACCCTTCAGCGTGCCCACCGTGTCGGCGGGACTCATCTGCCACCGCTCGCCAGGACTCATCCGCCACAGCTTAATAGTGCCGCTCAAATCGGCGCTGGCAAGCTTGTCTCCGTCGGGACTGAAAGCCAAGGACTTAACCTTGTCGGAATGGCCGATTAAAGTCCGTAGCAGAGAACCGTTGGGCTGCCCGGAGTGATTATTGGGGCTGATATCCCACAGCTTCACCGTCTTGTCCCAACTGCCGCTGGCGAGAGTTTGACCGTCCGGGCTGATGGCCAGAGACCAAACCGCCTCGGAATGACCCCAAAGAGTTTCTTTAAATTCCCCAGTCTGCCAGTTCCACAGGTTGATTTTACCGTCGCTGCTGCCGATCGCCAAAGTTTCTCGATCGGGACTGAAAGCCACCGACTGCACCTCGTCAAAAACCCCGTTGAGAGTTTCCAACTCGGCCCCGCCTTCGACTTGCCACAACTTCAAAGTTTTGTCCTTACCGACACTGGCCACGGCCTGGCTATCGGGACTGAAAACCACCGAGAACACGCCGTTTTGGTGTCCGTCCAAAGTCTGAATTAACCTGCCAGAATAGAAATTCCACAATTTAATCGTACCGTCAACGCCACCGCTGGCGATCGTCCTGCCGTCGGGACTGACTGCCACCGACCACACCGGCCCCAAATGCCCTGCTAAAACCTTTAGCAGCTTGCCGTGACGCTTGTGCAGCAGGTGAATTGTGCCGTCGTTATTCCCGCTGACGATCACGCGGCCCTGGGGAGCAACTGCTACCGCCCAAACCGGGTTTTTGTGTTGATCCGCCAGAGTCCGTACAGCAGGCCCTGACGGCGATGCCTCACCCCTGAAATTCTGCATCGGGGGCGGATTGAACCGAATTTCGGGAATGCTAGAAGCTGGCTCACCAGAAGTGAAAGCCTGCGGTGCAGGAGAGGGCAAGCGAACACCCAGCACTACGGAAAGCAGGGCAACCGTAGTTGCTCCCCACATGGCCAAAGTCCACTTGGGTTTGCTGAGAATCACGTCTACCGGTGCCGGGCCGTATTTCATGTCTGTGAGAATTGCCTCGGTCGATCGATAGCGTTTTGATGGTTCTCGCTGCACCATTTTATCCAGAATGCGGCCGAGTCGCGCCGAAACTGGTACTTTCAAATAATGTCTCCAAGTCCAACTTTCGGCTTTGATGTCAAACAAATCAAAGGGCGACATTCCCGTTAACAAGTGAATGCAAGTGACGCCCAAACTGTAGATATCGCTGCTCTTAATCGCTTTGCCTTTAATTTGTTCCGGGGCCGCGTATTCCGCAGAACCTGTCACCGTTTCGGTTTTGAGCGGCCCGCTGTTTGCCGGAATTGCCGCGCCGAAATCGACTAAAACTAGCCCAGAGGCACTTTCCTGAGACACGGAATGTAGATCCTCTTTCCCTGCCAAAGCTGGGGATGCTTGGGGAGTTTTCCGGTGAATAATATTCGACGGTTTGATATCTCCGTGAATCAGTTGATTTTCGTGAACAAATTGCAGGACTGGCAACAATTCGCTCAGCAGATACCAAATTTGAATTTCTTTAACAACACCTTTTTCTGAAAGCCGATCGGCTAAATTGCGGCCTTCGATGTATTCTTGCACTAAATACTGGCAGCCTTCGAGTTCAAAAGATGCCAGCAGTTTCGGTATTTGCGGATGTTTCCCCAACTCGTCGAGAACAGAGGCTGAGCCGCGAAATGTCCGGTTTAGGGGGTTTTGACCGTCCGCTGTGCCTGCGGGCGCGCAGAACTGTTGAATGACGCAACGGGGCTGCGAAGGTTGGTCTTCATCGACGGCTAAGAAGGTGCGGCAAGTGAGACTTTGACCGAGGGTGTGAAAGACTCGGTAGCGGCCTTTTAGCAGCAAGTTCGACTCGCAACTTTTGCAGACTGTCGCGCGATCGAGATTTTGGGGATTCTGGCAATGGGGATTGATGCAGTAACTCATTTGTCTTTCCGCTGGAGACCCCCGTCCGACATTATTGCTGATGGGGGAGGAAAGCGGGGCGGTGCGTGCCGCTTCCTGTGGACAAATTAAATAATTAATTGGAATCTTTGCTTGATCATAATTGTTTCCCAGATTTTCGCCACAATTGCTGCCGTCGATCGCGCGTAAATAATTGCTGACTTTCCTGCGAGCGAGGTTTAATAGGTCGAGCATACGGGCGGGATCTCCTGCCCAACCCCTACTCCCCACAAGAAAATCATTCTTTGTGGAACAGGCCGGAAAGCCTGTTCTTTAGGATGGTGCAATATCTCAGTTGTTACCGAATTAAGCTATACTGTCATTGCGAATACTTGCATTGCGATCGCACCAAATCAATCGCGAGAGCTTGCCAAATATCCGCGATTCTTTGTTCTATGGAGTGAATCTAAAAGTTCCAATTTCCCATGTCAAATCGACTAACCGATTAAAACTTAGGCAATTTTTTCCCAACTAACTACTAACTTTTAACTATTACTTATGCCGTTAATTCGCGTTCCCAAACCTTGGGAAATTCTCCAACCCCAAATTACCCCAGAAACAGCCTTTCTCAACCGCCGCCGGTTCATGACAAATTTAATTGGCGCCGGCGTGACAGCTTCGCTGCTGCCGCTGACCGGCTGCCAAAGCAATCCTAGCTCAAAAACTGCTCTGGATCAAAGCTCAACCCAAGCATATTCGGAATTGAGCCGGAATCCCGACTTTGCAAAAGTCGATCGAGCGATTACCGACGAAGGCTTAGCTACAAAATACAACAATTTTTACGAATACGGCGGCACAAAATCAATTTGGCAAGCCGCTCAAGCTTTGCCAACAGAAAACTGGAAAGTAGAAGTAGGCGGTTTAGTAAAAAATCCCCGTACTTATGATATTGACGACCTCTACAAAAAATTTCCTATCGAAGAACGAGTTTATCGATTTCGCTGTGTAGAAGCCTGGGCGATGGTAGTTCCTTGGGTCGGATTTCCCATGAAATTACTGATGGCTGATGTCGAACCGCAATCGAAGGCTAAATTCGTTCGCTTTACCTCATTTTACGATCGGGAAATAACTCCCGGCCCCGGTTTGATGTCGCAATTTTATCCTTGGCCTTATACCGAAGGTCTGCGAATTGAAGAAATGGCAAACGATTTAGCATTTTTTGCCACAGGCTTGTATGGCCGAAGGCTACCTAAGCAAAATGGTGCGCCTCTGCGGCAAGTGATTCCTTGGAAGTACGGTTTTAAGGGCGCAAAGTCGATCGTAAAAATTGAATTTGTCGAACAACAGCCCGCCACTTTTTGGAATACAATCGGCCCCAACGAATACGCCTTTGAAGCAAATGTGGAACCCGACAAACCGCACCCCAGATGGTCGCAGGCCAGCGAACGGATAGTCGGCCCCGGTAACAGTTGGTCGTGGGAAACTCGCCCGACTTTGCCCTATAACGGTTACGGCGAATATGTGGCGAGTTTGTACAGTTAATTAACTACGCGAGATGTAATTCCCCTCGTTTCTAGGCTCTGCCTAGGAACGCAGATCCGGAGGCTCTGCCTCCTTATTCCCGCGAGGCAGAGCCTCCAATCCCCTCGTTTAGATGGGAAATATGAAATGTGCGATCGCAGTTTAGCTTTTCCCTTTTTACCCGTTGCCGAAATTCCCGGTTTCATCGAACAAAGCAGAACAGTCGGACAGCGTGCGGCTGTGCGTTTGTTTCGGCAAAGAATTAGAGAGATTTTGCAGAGTCAAAGTTAGCCTCAAGTTATATAATACAGCATATTGCACGTCTATTTTGTAAAATTTACCTATGGTTGAAATAAATCCTTTCCCTGAAAAAATTTTAGACCAAGCCAGAGAACAAGCAGCCTCCACCACCCAGAGAGAAAAAGACATCAAAGCGCAGGCTGAGGAAGTAGAACGCCTTTGCAAGCTCTGGGACAACCTTAACCGGTTCCTCCACAAACAGTGGCCGCTGCACTGCCTGGATTTATTGGATAAGCATAAGCACCTTATAGAGAAGATGAGGGTTGATCAGTCCTCGGAAGTTTCCCTAATGGATGATATTTATCGGGTAGCCAAAGAGCGGGCCCAAGAGCTTAAGCCACATCGGTTTCCAGCCTATTTAGAAAAAGCTTGTCAGGCGACTAGCTTACAGTTAGATCAAGACAGTCGTCATCCCCGCTACAAGTTTGAGAAAGGATTCTTTCAGCTTGATATAGATGACCATAAAAAAACAGCAAGCTTGTCTAACTATGAATCATCAAAAATGGTTAAATTCCCTGCTGACATAGGAGCTATAGTTGAGGTTGTACAACGAGAACACAAGAGGATTTTTGAGCGAACTTTTGATGGCAAAAAGTTTATTAAAAAGCTCCTATCCCAATATTTGGCAATACTAAAGAAAGATAAACTATCAGATGGCTCAACCATTCCTATTCGCAATATCACGCAACGTCTCGGGAAGAACGAAAGTGGATTTCGTACAGATGAATTCCTCATCGACCTTTCACGGCTGGTTGAGCAAGGGCCAATAGAGATTGATGGCTGCCGTCTGGAATTACAACAGACGAAAGAAACTAATCAAGGAATGCTTCTTCACATAGAGCAAAAACGCTATATCGGTTTCATGTTCTTTAAAAAGGTGTAATTATGGCTCAGCGCATTGCTACTCAGGTTGTTGAGTCACTTCGCAAAGGTACTCCACCCCAGCGTGGTGTTGATTTATATTCCGTAGGAAATGAAAAATTAATAGCAGGGATTAAAAAATTTCATTTAAGCGGTATAGAAGAAAAGGGAATCATCCGTTTTATCAGCGGTTCGTGGGGAGCCGGAAAAACCCATTTCTTTAGGTTGCTTCGGGAAGTCGCATTTCAAAATAACTGCCTAGTCTCTAATGTACAGTTGGATAAAGCAGCAGCTTTAAATAAGTTTGAGAGCGTTTTTTATTCTATTTTGCGGAATATTTCAACGAGCTCTTACTTAACTGAAAACGAAGCAGCACCCTTTGGGCAAGTTTTAAAAGAATCTTTAGCTTATTTATCTACAGGCAATTGTAAAGTTAGTAACGAAGTTTCCTACGAGGATTACGTTAAAGCTAGAGAAGCTCTGATTCTCGATAGGAGCATTGATATTGATTTTAAAAAGATGATTCAAAAATACTGGGAAACTTTTCTGCCTGAATCCCCCGATCTAGCTCTTCAAGAACAAAATAGAGCTGAAATTCTCCAATGGTTCAGTGGAGAAGGTAGCGTGGCTATGTACCGGAAGCGATTTGAAGTTAACAAAATTGTTAATAAAGACAATGCGAAACTAATGCTACAATCCCTTGCGGGATTTGTGAGACTTTCCGGCTACAAAGGATTACTCATCCTGTTTGATGAGGCTGAACAGGCTTACTCTATTATGCGTAAATCCTCTCTACGGGATGCTCACAACAATTTGTTATCTCTGATCAATAATATTGAAGCCCTGAAGGGTCTGTTTCTCATCTATGCAACCACACCTGACTTTTTCACAGACCCCAAACACGGAATCATAACCTATGGAGCTTTAGAAGGACGAATCGGCAAGCCAGAGCAACAACGTCAACCGAGAGCATTAGATACTATCTGGAATTTTGATCAGGTAGTAACAGAGCTATCAGACTATCAGAGCGCGGCTAAGAAAATCCTGAGTATTTATGCAACTGCTTATCCAGAAGCGACACTAGAATTACCTTCTGAAGTAAAAGTTGAATTTTTTGTAAAAGAACTTTATGAAATTCATCCGGCACTCAGTGGTGTTCGCTTTTGGCGCGTCCTAGTAACAGCTTTGATTACACATTTTGATGACCATCTAGAAGGAGAAATCAGGTCAGCGGAAACTATATACGACGACGTAATGGATCATCTTAGGGAGGAATAATCGGTGAATATAGAAGTGCAGCGAGTCATTGAATCTCTTCGTCTTGGAATTCCCCCTGATGGTCAGGTACGCTATTTCACAGTAGGTAGACTGTCAGAGATTACGGAGCTAACCGCTAGGCTTCAACAAGGAAAAACGGATGCGCTATTGCTAAAAGCTAACTACGGTTCTGGCAAAAGTCACTTGTTGCGATTTATCCGTGAAACCGCTTTAAAAGCAAATTTTGCTGTTAGTTCCGTAACACTGGATGCTAAATCTGCTGTCCGTTTCAATCGCATGGATCAGATGTTGGGTGCAATCTGGCGTGGTTTAGAGATTCCAAACAACTCTGAAGATAGAGGTGTCCGCCCTTTCTTTGACTGGGTTTGCGAACAAGCACGTGAGAGTAAAGGAACAGCAGGTAAGCAATGGCAAAAAATAACGAATAACGGGCAATGGGATTTTTCTCAATCCCTTGAATCTCCAGCTATTTTTATTGCCTTGCGCGCTTGGATGAGCGGAAGAGTTAATAAAGATTTAGTAGAGGATTTGCTGTTTCAAAAAAGTAATTATAAGACACAGCATCTTTATCAGGAGTTGATACATAAAAGCCGGATGTGCTACCGAAAAGAACTAGAATTAACTCGAACAATTAAGTGGCAAAACTATACAACAAAGGCACTTTTATTTGACTTTAAATCTCAAGGTTACGCTCAGTCTTGGGCAGCAATTAGAGATATTCATACCCTTGCCTGTGCTTCGGGAATGAGAGGGATTATCATACTTTTTGATGAATTTGAGGATGTTTTATCTAACATTACAAATATAGCCCATCAAGAAATGGCATTTCAAAATCTATTCCAGTTTTTTGCAGGTCAGCAATTTCAGGGCATGAGTTTTTTTGCTGTGACACCAGAATTTGTCAGCAAGTGCAGGAATCGTCTGATTAGTAAGGGTCGGTGGGATTATGACTATGCTCAATTGGATGCGCTTTCTACCTTTGAAATGAGTCCCCTAGAGATTAGTCAGTTACAAGAGTTAACCATAAAAATTAAGGCCTTTCATGGAATTGCTTATGGATGGGATACTAATTCATCGGCTATTGAACTAGGTCTGACTGCGGTTGTCAAAAAAACTGGCTCTATTGCAGTTCAAGACCGTACTCGTCAAACGATTAAGGAAGTTGTGAAGTTTTTAGACCGACAGCTTGAGGAAATAGAATGAGTAGCATTGAATTGTTGGAGCGCCGTGTTGCTTCAGCATTTTATGGAAGTTTTACAGCTTTGCGTCCGGTACAAGAAGCTGCTATTGAACCGCTAGTAAAGGGTCAAAATATTGTCCTATCTTCTGGTACTGGTTCTGGGAAAACTGAGGCTGTTTTGGCTCCCTTGCTAAGTCGTTATTGGCGAAAAGCTGTCACAACTGAAGCCTTGACTCTGATTTATATTGCGCCTACTAAGGCACTGGTTAATGATTTAGAAAAGCGGCTGTATCCGCCATTGGCTCAATTGGGACTTCGTGTTGGCATACGTCATGGCGATCGCGATGATTTAGTATCTGGGCAAACACCCCATGTTCTAGTAACAACGCCAGAATCGCTGGAAGTGCTACTTTTCCGCAAAGATGCAACTTTACAAACAGTTTGCGCTGTAGTTATTGACGAGGTGCATCTTCTCTACAACACGCAGAGAGGATTGCAACTATCTATCCTATTTCAAAGACTCCAAAAAAGCTTAGGACAAGAGTTGCAATGGGCTGCCTTATCTGCAACAGTGGGGAGACTTTCAGACGTGCGTGATTTCTTGTTTGGATCAGCAGCTAGTGCTGAATTCCTTCAATTTCCTGCTCATCGTTCTATTGATGCCCATGTCCGGCATATTGCTGATGAAGCCAGCTTTCTGAAGCTCATTCGCAAGTTGACAGAAGGGAGGCAGACTAAACTATTGATTTTTACTAATTCTCGCCGAGAATGTGAACGGTTAGCAGGAATTTTGCAGCATGAAAAAAGCTTAAATCCCCTCATTTTTACTCATTACTCATCTCTCTCGCCAGAAGTTAGAGCGGAAACTGAGCAAAAATTTACTGCTGCAAGAACTGCGATCTGTATTGCTACCAGTACATTAGAACTTGGTATTGACATCGGTGATATTGATGCTGTAATTCTTTGGGGATTACCCAGCGGGGTTGAATCATTCCTACAGCGAATTGGTCGCAGTAATCGACGCGCCAATAAAACAAATGTTATCTGCCTAGTACCGGATAATTCCGATCATATAATCTTTGAGTCGTTGCGTTTTATTGCTCTTGTCGATGCAGCGAAAAAAGGTGAGTTACCTATTCGCTCTCCCTATGAATTATTTGGAGCGATTGGGCAACAGTGTCTCAGCGTCATTGCATCGGAGGGTGGTCGCTTCACTCGAATTGCAGAATTGTGCAAGCTATTCGATCACCAAGACTATCTAGATCGCTCATCTATCGAAACAATACTTGGTGAATTAGCTAATAATAGTTATCTTCAGCGTCATGGTTTCAAAAATCAATATGGTGCTGATGCAAACCTGCACAAACTTGTCGATTATCGAATGATCTACGGTAACTTTTGCCGGAGTTCCCAAACCATAGAATTACGTTACACATCTAAAGTTTTAGGTGAAGTTCCTGCTGAGAACTTACTCAGAGTTAGACCAGGAATTCTGGTACGTTTTGCAGGTAAAATTTGGCGGGTACGCAAGGCTTCGATGGCTGGTATCCTTGTTGAACCATCATCTGAAAAAGGTAGTGCCATTGATTTTACCTATGGGGGTAGAGGAATTAGCACAGATGCTTTTGTTTGCGATCGTGTCTGGCAAATCATCCACAAGGAGGAATTGCCGAGTGAGGTTTTAACCCGGAGCCTACACGAAAGTTTAGAAAAAGCAAGAGATAACCTGCGGAGGATTTGTCGGATTGACCAAATTCCCTATATTCGTTCATCTAAAGGTATCCGCTATTTTACATTTGGAGGCTACTTGGTAAATAAGGCTGTAGCTCTGATTAATAAGCAACTAGATTACAAAGCTGATGATGTTTCGCTGCTGGTAATATCACCCATTAACTGGGCATCAATTCCCACAGAAGCACAAGCCTACGAATCAGTTTTTCATCGGCTGTTAGAGACATCTTCTGAACGCTCTATTTACCAAACATTGCTACCTGCTGAGCTTCAATTGCGCGAATTCCTGCAAGATTGGTTAAGAAATGAGACATTCTGCAGAGTATTGGTGAGATTGGCTCATTCTGATCCGGTGCTCGCCTCTCCTCAAATAGAAGTTTTATTTCCTGCTACTTATCGCTGAAAGGTTCAATATGATCTCACAGCTTTCTTAGATCATGGTCGTCCTTACTACGAACTTATTAACATGATTATTTGCGAGCCCCAAAATCTTCGTTGACAAATTCTTGCACTTTCTGCCAAACTCGATCGCACAAATCTGGTGCGCTAACATCAAACCATTCAATTTGAGGATAGGCCCGAAACCAAGTCCCCTGTCTCTTCGCAAATTGCCGCGTGTGCAAAATTGTTAATTCTTTGGCTTCTTCAAGCTTAATCTCGCCAGCCAAATATTGTTTGATTTCCTGATAACCCAGCGTGTTCAACAGTGGCAAATCGCAGCCGTATTTTTTACACAAATATTCTACTTCAGCAATCCAACCGCGTTCTAGCATTTGTTCGGTGCGCTGTTTGATCCGATCGACCAAAACATCGATCGCGCAATCCAACCCAATTTGTAAAATAGGATAATTGGGAGGATTTTCGCCCTGCTGTTCGGAAATAGGGCGACCGGTCGCATAAAATACTTCCAGTGCTCTTAAAGTTCTTACTGGGTCATTGAGGTGAATTTTCTCAGCCGCAGAGCGATCGACCTGCTGCAACATCGCGTAACATTGAGATTGTCCGAGTTCCGCAAGTTGCGATCGCAATTCGGGCATCGGTGCTACCCTCGGAATTTTTAAACCGCGCACGATCGATTTAATATATAAGCCCGTCCCTCCCACCAACAACAGAGGAGAATCAACAGCAGCAATTAAATTTTGAGCTTGTTGCTGGTAATCTGCTAGTGTCAGAGTTTCTGTCGGATCGCAGATGTCAATTAAGTGATGCGGTACACAAGTGCGATCGACCGCCGTCGGTTTTGCGGTTCCGATGTCAAATTCGCGGTACACTTGACGGGAGTCCGCACTCAGAATCGAAGATTGCAGTCGCCCCGCCAAAGCCAAAGCCACTCCCGACTTCCCCGTCGCCGTCGCCCCGCAAATCGTAATTAATCTAGGCATAAGCTGTCGCATATTTCCCTATAAAAACTATCAAATCCTCTCCTATCAATGCTTTCCCCTCTCTCCATGCCCTGATTCACCGCGATCGGGCAGGGCATTCCTCCAGCAATCTGAAAACTATTCCCCTCCCTCCCCCCAATAAATTTCCCTTCAGAAAGCCCTAGCATCGCCTTTAACGGTTTTGTGCTATAATTTTAGGAGTTTTCCCATTTTAGAAGCTTTCGGGGCTTTAGGCCTCATTATTGGAGCTATTTTTGTATGACCAGCAGCTACAGCGCCGACCAGATTCAAGTTCTCGAAGGTCTCGAAGCAGTCCGTAAACGACCGGGGATGTACATCGGTACCACCGGGCCGCGAGGACTCCACCATCTAGTTTACGAGGTTGTGGACAATTCCATAGATGAGGCGCTGGCTGGCCACTGCACTCACATCGAGATTGACATCAACGCCGACGGTTCCGTTACCGTGACAGACGACGGCCGGGGTATTCCCACCGGCATCGTTGCCAAGACTGGCAAATCGGGAATAGAAACAGTAATGACTGTACTCCACGCCGGCGGTAAATTTGGCGGTGGTGGCTACAAGGTTTCTGGAGGATTGCACGGTGTAGGTATTTCTGTTGTTAACGCGCTGTCCGAGTGGGTAGAAGTGACAGTTTGGCGCGACCAAAAAGAACATTTACAGCGCTACGAAAGAGGCAATCCAGTTACTGAACTTACTGCCAAGCCCAACAAAGGCACTCGCACCGGCACTTCAGTTTCTTTCTTGCCAGATACTCAAATATTTAGCACTGGCATTGAATTTGATTACACTACACTCGCGGGGCGCTTGCGAGAATTGGGTTACTTGAATGCGGGCGTGAGAATTACGTTTAGCGACCACCGTTTGGAACTGCTTAAAAGTAGCGAACCTCGCATCGAAACATACTGTTATGAGGGCGGAATCAAGGAATATATCGCCTACATGAACCGCGAAAAGCAGCCTCTGCACGAAGAAGTGATTTACGTGCAAGGCGAACGCAATAACGTGCAGATAGAAGTGGCTTTGCAGTGGTGCGTTGATGCTTTTAGCGACAATGTTCTCGGTTTTGCTAACAACATTCGGACGATCGACGGTGGCACGCACTTAGAAGGTTTGAAGGCTGTTTTGACGCGGACGATGAATTCGATCGCCCGCAAGCGCAACAAAATCAAAGAAAACGAACCCAACCTAGCCGGCGAAAACGTTCGCGAAGGTTTGACAGCCGTCATTTCTGTGAAAGTCCCAGACCCGGAATTTGAAGGCCAAACTAAAACTAAACTGGGCAATACCGAAGTCCGGGGAATTGTGGATTCCTTGGTAGGCGAAGTATTGACAGAATATTTGGAGTTTCGCCCCCAAGTAGCCGACGCTATTTTGGAAAAAGCAATTCAGGCATTTAAGGCCGCTGAAGCCGCCCGTCGTGCCCGCGATTTAGTGCGCCGAAAATCAGTCTTAGAATCGTCTCCTTTGCCTGGAAAATTAGCGGACTGTAGCTCCAGAGACCCCGCCCTGTCTGAGATATACCTGGTCGAGGGGGATTCCGCGGGGGGCTGTTTTTTTTCATTTCAGGAAATAAAATTAGCTGACGGCACCACAAAAACTATCAAACAGATAGTTGACGAACAAGCAGAAGGTAAAGAACACTTTTGCTACACCATTCGCGAGAGTGGAAACATCGGGTTTGAGCGAATAACTAATGCTCGGATGACTAAAGCAAATGCTGAAGTTGTCAAACTGACATTAGACAATGGGGAGACAATAACTTGCACTCCCGACCATCCATTCATGTTGCGGGATGGCACTTACAAAGCAGCCGCCATGCTGACACCGGAAGATTCATTAATGCCGTTCCACAGCAAGTTGTCGGAAAAAAACAAACAGGGTCAGGGACTTAACGGTTACGAAATGGTTTGGAATCCCAACAGTGATAAGTGGATTTACACCCATCTTTTAGCGGATTTCTACAACCTGAAACACGGCGTTTATCAAGCATCTGACGGCAATCACCGCCACCACGTTGACTTTAACAAACTCAACAACAATCCGACAAATATTCAGCGAATGTCGGCTGAGGATCACTTGGCTTTACACCGCGCGAACCTTGAGAAAACCTTGCACAGGCCCGATGTCATTGAAAAGAGCCGTCAAGCTCACATGACCGATGAATTTCGGGCGATGATGAAAGAGCGGATGCGGCAGCCGGAAACGCGACAAATTCTTTCGGAACAGGCGAAAGCTCAGTGGGAAGATGAAGAGTATAAAGCTTACATGATGAGCAAGTGGCGGGAGTTTTACGATACTGATGAAACTTATCGCCAGCAGAATAATGAACTGCTGAACCAAGCCCAGCAAGAGTATTGGAGTTCCGAAGAAAACCGTTTGGCTCAGTCGGAACGGGTTCGCAATCATTTTGCTAACAATCCTGAAGCACGGGAGACTCATTCTCAACTTGCTCAAGAACAGTGGCAAGATGAGAATTTGTTGGAGTGGCGGCGCGAAAAAACTAAGGAACAGTGGACGCCGGAGTTTCGCCAGAAACGTAAAGAAGCTTTGAACGAAACTTATTACCGCAAAACTCTTGAAGCTTTGAAGGCTGTTGAGATGAAAATGGGCTGGATTGATGTTGATTATTACAATATCTACCGCCGCACGAAAAAAGATAAGTGTTTGTTGAAGTATGAGAGTTTTTGCGATCGCTACTTTAATGGTGATGCACTATATGCTCGCCAAGCGGTTCGGAATTACAACCACCGCGTTGTCAAGATCGAAGCTGTAGAGGAACGCTACGATGTTTACGACATCGAAGTGCCCAACAGTCACAACTTTGCATTAGGGGCGGGAATTTTTGTCCATAACAGTGCAAAACAAGGGCGCGATCGCCAATTCCAAGCAATCCTGCCTTTGCGCGGTAAAATTCTCAACATTGAGAAAACCGACGACGCCAAAATCTACAAAAATAACGAAATTCAATCGTTAATTACAGCCCTGGGTTTGGGCATCAAAGGCGAAGAATTCGATCCGGGTCAATTGCGGTATCACCACATCGTAATTATGACTGACGCTGACGTAGATGGTGCTCACATCCGCACGCTGTTGCTGACTTTCTTCTACCGCTATCAGCGTGCGCTTGTAGAACAAGGTTACATCTATATTGCTTGTCCTCCTCTCTATAAAGTGGAACGGGGACGCAATCATTACTACTGTTACAGCGATCGCGAAATGAACAATCTCATCCGCAATGAATTTCCGGCGAATGCTAATTACACCATTCAGCGGTTCAAAGGTTTGGGGGAAATGATGCCGACACAGTTGTGGGATACAACGATGAACCCAGAAACTCGGACGCTGAAACGGGTGGAAATTGAAGACGCTGCTGAGGCCGATCGCATCTTTACGATCTTAATGGGCGATCGTGTCGCCCCCCGCCGCGAATTCATCGAAACCTACGGCCCCAAACTCAACCTCCTCGACTTGGACATCTAAGTTAGTTGACAGTTGACAGTTGACAGTTGTTTGCTGGCGAGGATGAGTCATTAGTCATTAGTCATTAGTTAGTGGCTGATGACTGATGACTGATGACTACTGACTACTGCCAACTGCCAACTGACTACTGACGACTGACTACTGCCAACTTTTGTTATAAAAATTAATACAATCTCTCATCAAATCGATCTAAGGTAAACACTTAGGTAAATTTTAGATTTTTGGCGACTTGATCGACCCTCACAAAAATAGAAGGTTGGACAGTATAGCGTCAACGACCCAGGTCTAAAGAGATTGGGCTTCTAGCCTAAGACTTAAACCGCAGTTGACCAGACTCAGTACCTTGGTACTACGTTAACGGTAAGAGTTAAAGACCTACCAGGGAATGCGAAGCTAGTTCCTTGCTCTAGAAATTTAGGATTAAACAGACTTATTGGGTTAAATCAGTGTCCTAGATATAGTACCGGCCGTTAACTAAGGCGCAAGCTAACATCACCCCGAAAGGGAGGCTCGAAAGAGCAAACATTATGCGATCGCGGGTTGCCAAATTTGAGAGGGTAATTTCGATGCACGCTCCCCTAGCTGAAGTGTCCCATCGAAATTACATTACATTCATTACACTCCCATCTAGCAATCCTCGTGTAATGCAAAGATTCACGGCGGTTTCAACCGCCGAGCCGTTTCCATCTCAGGTCTAAAGACGCTGAGTTTCCCACTTACCGAATTTTTTTATGAGCATCAATTTAGCGACCAAATTGCGTGAGGGAACGAAAAAGTCCCACACAATGGCAGAAAACGTCGGTTTTGTCAAGTGTTTTTTAAAAGGCGTTGTAGAAAAAACTTCTTACCGGAAGTTAGTAGGAAACCTCTACTTTGTCTACTCGGCAATGGAAGAGGAAATGGAACGCCAAAAGCAGCATCCGGTTGTTTCAAAAATTTACTTTTCTGAGTTGAATCGCAAACACAGCTTAGAGCAAGATTTATTTTACTACTACGGTGCGAATTGGCGCGAACAAGTAGCCCCCTCAGCCGCAGCTAAAGCTTATGTGGAGCGAATTCGCGAGATTTCGGCGACCGCACCGGAACTGTTAGTAGCTCACTCTTACACTCGCTACCTTGGCGATTTATCGGGCGGACAAATCCTGAAGGGAATTGCCCAGCGCGGGATGAATCTTTCCGAGGGAGAAGGCACTGCTTTCTATGAATTCCAGGATATTCCTGATGAAAAAGAATTCAAGGGTAACTACCGTCAGGCAATGAATGAACTGCCGATTGACGAAGCAACAGCAGAGCGAATTGTTGACGAAGCTAATGCAGCTTTTGGCATGAACATGAAGATGTTTATGGAGTTAGAAGGCAATTTGATTAAAGCTGTCGGTCAGATGCTTTTCAATACCCTGACACGGAAGCGCGGTGGTGCTAGTACCGAATTGGCTACTGCTGATTGAGTTAAAGCTCACAGCAGATAATTTGAGCCTCGTTTAAGAGGAAAAACTTAAATCCTGGGGGTTTGATGGCTGCTTTTACAGTCACCAACTCTCCGGGATTTTGAATTGTGTTCCTCTGCAAAATCAGTCCGCGCGAGCGGAGCTATCCCGAAGGGAATCATCCGCCAGTAACTCCTCAAATTTTTCCGCTGTATCTCCGGCTACACCCAGAATTTGACCTGTTAAGGGAAACATCGCCGGCAACAGTTCAATCAACGCCACCATTTCCACCATCCGCACAATTCCCAACGCTTTCGCCTCAGTTGGTAGCAGTGCAGGTGTGGGGTATTTCGCCTCCAGATTAACCAGAATTGCCAGCGACTCAACCAAAGTCAAATCTTCATCTATTCATACAGGAATGCGATGGAAAGGGTTGATTGCGGAGAATTCCGGCCCAAATTGGTCGCCATCTAGGTTAAGGGCGATCGGCTCAAAAGCAATCTGCTTTTCCAGCGCCACCCACAGGCGGCGATCGTTCAGAGAAATTGGAGTGTAGTACAACTTCAGCATCGGATTCACCACCCGCGACACTACCAGTTTAGCTCCCAAACATCTTGATTGATCAGGGGTTTACCGAATAGGTAATTAGTCATGTCACATACTTTTGGACAGGCTTGACTGCAAGTGCGATCGCCCCCTTGGGTTGTAGTACGCGAAGTCAAGCGCCACCCCGTCCAAACAGCAATTTGTGAGGCTGTAGCTCAATTGGGAGAGCGTCGCTCTGTCACAGCGAAGGTAGCGGGATCGAAACCCGTCAACCTCGTCTCCGTTTCCGGGAGTTACGAGTTTTAAAGTCCCATAGGCAAATTGGTTTAAGCCGTCTGCCCCTCAAGCAGAAGATTGCGAGTTCAAACCTCGTCGGGAATCCCAGGTTAGGTGGCCGATCAGAAGTATTTTTAGATTGGCAATTCTGAGATAGTTAAGTTAAACTTCTAAGTGTTAAATAAGAGTTTGTGTATTGCAGGCAATGAATAATTTTGTTCTTGAACCAACTCATGAAAATCTCGAACGCTATAAAAGAGTACAAGGTGAAGAGACTTATTGGCATACCGCAGATTTCTTTCTGTTTGACCCCAACATTAAAAATGAACTCTCGATCATTTTCGATTCTTATATGGAGGCATTTATGGAGTCTGATGAAGAGGACGAAGATGAGGCTAGTCGCAAAATTGCTTTTTCGCTTGGCAGAATGATCGTCAAAGCAGCTAGAGAGATTGGAGTCTCACCCAAAGACTTTCGAGATCAGTTTAATAACTACGCAACAGTGATTTGGACTCCCATTTGTATATGGCGGAAGGATAATTTAGGTGAAATCAGCTATTCCTTAATGAGTGGTTTACAATGCAGCTCAGAAAAAATTTTATTACCCCCTTTCTAAAACAAAAAATAGCGATCGCCTATATTACAGCACTTCCGGATGTTATGAGGTACAGTAGCAGCAATTAGTAAACCAGTTTTTGAGATGTTTCGGATTAATTAAGTCAAGAGCCACAGCAATTATCGTATCAACCATTTGAGTGGTGGTTGGCGAAAACTGTCGCAACAAAGATTTGAGTTGCGACCACCATAATTCAATTGGATTAAAATCAGGAGAGTATGGGGACAAACACAAGATAGAAGCACCCACCGCTTCAATCATGGGCTTAATTGAATCTACTTTATGCGCTGGTAAGTTATCAATTCACGTCTACTGCTCCCGACCACAATTGTGGCACTAAGCATTTGTCGATAAACACCTCAAATGCTTGGCTATCCATCGAGTTGTCTAGGGTCATTAATGCTACTACTTGCGTGAGACTAATTGCACCAATTACTGTGACTTTCTTACCTCGATAAAAAGGTTTGACCGCATAGGCTCTCGTCCCTCGTTGGGAACGCGCATGAGTTCTGGTTAAACCTAGCAATACTCCAGTTTCATCTAAAAAGACTAGATTTTTTGGGTCGATATGCTTGACTTTTTCCCAATACTCTAACCTTAATTTCATGACTCTTTCAGTGCCTGCTTGGCTACTCCTAACTGTTTTTTTTTACGATTTAATCCCAACTTGTGTAAGGCGTTACACATGGCTGTTCTACCCACCCAATTTCCCGTCTTCTGAGCAAATAAATCACACAATTCTAGTAAGGTTGCATCGGGATGTGCTGCCACTATTTCTCTCAAAGAATCTGTGGAATTATTCAAATGACTATATCTCGGTTTTCCCCTGGGTTTCGGCTGTAAATTACCCTCTATTTTTTGTTGCTTGACCAGTTTTTGAACTAAACTTTTACTGACGGAAAATATCGCTGCTGTTTTTCTGATCGACAGCTTCTGATCTTGATGGGCTGCTACTATTTTTGTCCGCAAATCTACTGAATATGCTTTCATTGGTGTATTTTTTTAATCTATTCTTATTGTACCTCATAACACCCGGAAGTGCTGTATTAACCTTTCCAGGGCGATCGCTTTAGTTGTTATCGCTTTAGTTGTTGAGGTAATTGCCTCGTGATGACGATGGCTTAGTTTGCAAAAGCGGGAATTGAGCCTATCCCAAACCCAATTTTGATAGCTTCCATCCACTGTTGCACCAGATATTTCAAGGTTTCTTTGATGTCTGGCAGTGGTTCTCCTTCATACTCAGCTTGCTTATATATTTTCATCGCCTCGATATAGGCAAGAGCTAGAAAACCTGTGCAGAGAGCAGTAGTAACAGCAGCAATACATCTGAAAATGGGGAATCCACTTACTGGATTGAAGTTGTCCAACCCTGGTAACAAATCGATTAGTTGATCTTTGAAGGGTAGTGCATCTGTCATTCCGTTAAGCATAACACCAAATTGAGATAAAACGTCATGAACAGTTTGGATATTGTCATAATTAACTCCTGGCAAGTTGTTGAGAATTTGAGCCAGTTCAACCTCAATACCTGTTGTACCAATTACTGCACACAATTCTGAAAGAAGTTTCCCATCAAAATTGTAACCAAAGGTTTTGGAAATATCTGCAAGCATCCAAGATTGTAGAGTAGCTACTAGCGGTGTTTGCATCATTGGAACTGGCAACAATCGAGCGGTAAGTACCTTAGCGCATCCATCTATACACAAACCAAAAGATTTATCTGCCTTGGATTTCATCGCATTCAAAATTGCTTTTTTAGCAATCTCTTCTAGTAAATGTTCAGTGCCAAATAGTAAAGAGTCTAAACCGTAAGGTTTAATGTCGTAATGAGGTGTTTTTTCTCGCACTGCCATGACTGGGATCACTTTCTTAATTTCCGAAATGCCCCTGAGAAAAGGTTCTAACCAGCTTTTTTCCACTCCTGAAGCGCGAGTAATTACAGCAATAACTGGAAGTTCTTTCGCAATTGACGAAATCCAACGCCGATCGATTAGTGTTTCTCTTGTAACTTGAGAGTTTACACAGTACCAAATTGCATGGATTTGGTCTTCTGGTTCTTTGTATTTCTGTTGCTTGATGAACTTAGCAATTTGCTCCTTGACCCTATCCTGCTGTTTTTTATTATTTTCAAGTCCCGGTGTATCATAGATTGCTATTGGTAGTCCTGGCTTTTGATATGGTGGGTTTGAAATGCTGTTTGTAACAGAGTCGCTAATGGGAAAATTCAACATTGAACTAATTAGTGTACTCTTCCCAGCCCCGGTACTGCCAATCACCAAAACATTACATCTTTTAATCTGCTTGATAGCTGTTGGAAATCTATGACCAAAGCTTAAAACCATATCCAGCCACCGCTTTTTTATTTAGGGCTTGCTGAATAAGTTAGAAAAAATCGCGATCGCGTAGCTAACCGCAGACATCGCACTTGATGGGCAATTCAAGCTCGGCGAGACATAACTTTTTCTTGACTATAACTGGCCCAGTTATAGCTTTTAATAATCAGTGAACCATAAATAGGTGTGATTTTCGGTTGGTGACATAAAAACGCACAAAAAACCCGTCTTAACCAGGTAGAAAGGTTCATCACTAAAAAAGTTTGGGCAATGGCTGTTTCCGAAGTATTATCAAGTTTTGTCATCACCCGATTCAGGCTAAATCTTCTTTTTCGCAAGTCCCAAATTTGCCCTCAATTGCATTTCTAACTCTTTCATCTTCTAATGCTTGTTTCTTTGTTTCCTTACTAACATTTGCTGGTGGTCTTCCTAACGGGGGGCCACTGATTCTAATTCCTCTTTCTTTACACCAAGCTCGATTTTCTCGCGCTTCGATAAATGCGATCAGCATGGACTGATTCTGGATAGTATCCTGTGTAATTTTTAAATACTTCAAATGAGTGCTTTTAAGTCTCCTGATTCGTTAAAATTATCCCAGCTCATCCGGTCTAAAAATACATATCCTTCACTGCAACTCGCTGATAGTTTGGCTCCAAACTCTACAGGTTTCCCTGCTTTTCCTCTGACAATGGGACGGATGTGCGGTTGGCTTAAACTTACTATTCTGTCCGATATACTCTGTTTTTTATTTTCAAATAACCAGAGTTGTTGCCGATAGACTTCTGTGATAACTAGCAAGGTTTTATATTGCTTTTTGGTCAGACTTTGTAGGGTGGTACCTGATTCGATTAGCTGTTCAATATGAGCGAGGTTTCTTTTAATATATTGCAGTTTTTTTTTAAGGGCTTGGTTTTTTTTGTTTCGTTTAGGTCGTCGTTGTTTGGCTACTGCTAAGTAGTCTTTCCTGGCTATTTTTCGGTAGGTTCTG
>NZ_JAUBOX010000086.1:0-30016 GCF_036700445.1 Microcoleus sp. T3_B1 | reverse complement strand
CTCCCCAACAATCAGGGGGAGTAGGGGGTATGCGAGGGGGATCGAGATATGTGCAACTTCACATTAAATTGGTATAAGGTGTGCGATAAGTACCTAAATATAAAGGTTCTACCTAATTCCTATCTGGCTCAAAATTTCCTCGGTTTGTTTTAAATAAAATTTTCATAAATTCCATATAAATGCTGTAGTCAACCTCGCACTTAAATACAAATATCAGGGTAAAAAAAATGGCAATTTTACACGGCAGTTGGCTCCTAGAGAAGGAAAAAAGTTGCTTATTTATTT
The DNA here is from genome assembly GCF_036700445.1 of Microcoleus sp. T3_B1. NCBI lineage: Bacteria > Bacillati > Cyanobacteriota > Cyanophyceae > Oscillatoriales > Microcoleaceae > Microcoleus > Microcoleus sp. T3_B1. The sequence continues at coordinate 29,731 of NZ_JAUBOX010000086.1, read as the reverse complement.
GGGGAGAAACTTGGCGGAAACTTGGGGCAATTGAAACCCTAGAATCGGGGAGGAATTTACCGCATCCCTTAGCAATGACAGAATCTGAATTTAAGATTTTCCTAAATTCCTTGCAACAGTCGGGAAAACTAAACTGGCAATTACCGGAAACCGCAGAAACTCCACCGGAAAAAAGCAAAAAAACTAGGCGATCGCCCAAAACTCCCAAGGAAGAAATCAGCGCACCCAACTCCTCAATTCAAAGGGAAATTCGGGCGATCGCACTTCCCACCCAAATCTCAGAATCGAACGCAAGTTTGATGCCGCAGCACTCAGCAGCAGCACTTGATGAGGAACCCGCTAAAACCGAGGAAATTTACCTTTATCCCTGGCAAGTCGAGGGTTTTTGTCTCAACCCTCAAGCAGCTTTTGTTTTCTTGCAATCACTACCGCTTAACAGCACGGAACCAGACTCTTTTGTCGGCTCTGATTTGCGTTTTTGGTCTCATATTGCTAGGTGGAGTTTGGATTTGTTGGCAAGATGCAAATTCTTGCCTGGATTGGAGAAACAGTCCGACGGTTCTGCTATTGCCAAATGGCAACCGCTGTTAGATAGTTCTACAGACATACTCCGCCTCAGCACTTTTGTCAAGCAAATGCCGACGGCTTGCAGAACATATCAATCGAAGGAAGAAGGAAGTTCGGCAACGGATTCTGTAACGGATGTAACGGATGTAACGGATGTAACGGATGCCAGGAAGAAGGAAGAAGGAAGAAGGAAAAAGGAAGAAGGAAGAGGGAATAAGGAAGAGGGAAGAGGGGAAAAGGAAGAAGAATCCAGTCAATTACATTTAGCGGTGGATTTGCCGAGGGGGGCTGAGGAATTGGTGTTAGGCTTTTTGAGCAGTATTGTAGATAGTCAAGTGCGATCTGCTGGTAGCTCTACTTTAGACATCAAAGCAGTTTCTCCTGTGCGCGACTGGCTGCAAGCTTTGCAGCAGGAATCTGGGAGAGTTCAAGTAGAAACAACAGCATTGGAAAACTTGGCAACCAAGCTGAGTGCTTGGACTGCACCGCTGCAAAACCAATTATCTCAACAAAGTCAATTTCGCACTTGCTTTCAACTCATACCGCCGTCTCCTGGTAAAGCCAACTGGAGTTTAAATTATTGCTTGCAAGCTGCAGATGAAGCGGAATTTTTGGTAGACGCGACAACTGTTTGGAACAACTCAGTCGAGCGTTTGGCTTATGCGGGGCGGACAATAGAATTGCCTCAAGAAACTTTGCTCAGCGGCTTGGGTTTAGCCTCGAAACTTTATCCGTTAATTGAACCGAGTTTGCAAGCACAGCGGCCTCAATCTTGCCAATTAAATCCGCTGCAAGCTTACGAGTTTATTAAGTCTGTAGCTTGGCGGTTTGCTGATAGCGGGTTGGGCGTAGTTTTGCCGCCGAGTTTGACAAAGACGGATGGTTGGGCGAGTCGTTTGGGTTTGAGCATTCAAGCGGAAACTCCGAAAGTGACTCCGGCGAAAGGCGGGTTGGGATTGCAAAGTCTGCTAAATTTTAAGTGGGAATTGACGATCGGCGGACAGCGCCTTTCTAAGGCAGAATTTGACAGATTGATTGCGTTGAATTCGCCTTTGGTGGAAATTAACGGCGAGTGGGTGGAGTTGCGCGCGCCGGATGTGAAAGCTGCTCAAACTTTTTTTGCCAGCCGCAAAGAGCAAATGACTCTTTCTTTGGAGGATGCTTTGCGTTTGGCGTCGGGCGATTCTCAGATGATCGAGAAATTGCCTGTGGTTAATTTTGAGGCTACGGGTCAACTTCAGGAATTGTTGAATACTTTGAGCGATAATCAAGCGGTAAGTGCGATCGCAACTCCGGCTAGTTTCCGAGGACAATTGCGGCCTTATCAAGCGCTAGGAGCAGGCTGGTTAGCATTCTTAGAACGCTGGGGTTTGGGCGCTTGTCTCGCGGACGATATGGGACTTGGTAAGACCATCGAGCTAATTGCTTTCCTTGTGCACTTACAGGAACAAGATGCCCTAGAAGCGCCAACATTACTGGTTTGTCCGACATCGGTATTGGGCAATTGGGAGCGGGAAGTCAAGAAATTTGGCCCGACGCTAAAAGTGTTAGTTCACCACGGAGACAAACGCGCTAAAGGAAAAGCATTTGCAGCGGGAATTAAGGGAAAGGATTTAATAATTACCAGTTACGCGCTGGTGTTTCGCGATGCGAAGGAATTTCAAGGCATTAAGTGGCAAGGATTGGTTTTAGATGAAGCGCAAAATATTAAAAATTCCGAGGCTAAGCAGTCGCAAGCGGTGCGGCAAATCGAGGCATCTTTTAGAATTGCGCTGACAGGGACTCCGGTGGAAAATAGACTGCAAGAATTGTGGTCAATTTTGGAGTTTCTGAATCCTGGCTATTTGGGGCCGCGCAATTTCTTTCAGCGCCGATTTGCAATTCCGATCGAGAAATACGGCGATAGGGAATCTTTGCAGACTTTGCGATCGCTCGTTCGGCCTTTCATCCTCCGCCGCCTGAAAACAGACAAAGAAATCATCCAAGATTTGCCCGAAAAACAGGAGATGACTGTATTTTGCGGGCTGGCAAATCAACAGGCGGTATTATATCAGAAAATAGTCGAAGAGTCAATAGCTGAATTAGACTCAGCCGAAGGTATTCAACGCCGGGGAATGATTCTGGCTTTGCTGGTAAAACTCAAGCAACTTTGCAACCATCCGGCTCTTGTGAAAGCAGAAGCTAAGCCGAAAGAATTGGAGATTAAGAGTCAGGAATCGGGGAAATTGCAGCGGTTGGTGGAAATGTTAGAAGAGGTGCTCGCTGAGGGCGATCGGGCTTTAATTTTTACTCAATTTGCCGAATGGGGAAAACTCCTGAAACCTCATCTAGAGCAGCATTTAGGGCGAGAAGTTTTGTTCTTGTACGGAGGAATTCGGCAACAGCAGCGGGAAGAAATGATCGATCGCTTCCAGCACGACCCCCAAGGCCCGCCGATTATGATTTTATCTTTAAAAGCAGGCGGCACAGGTTTGAACTTAACCAGAGCAACCCACGTTTTCCACTATGACAGATGGTGGAATCCCGCAGTAGAAAATCAGGCAACTGACCGCGTATTTCGCATCGGTCAAACTCGCAACGTGCAAGTCCACAAATTTGTCTGCACAGGTACGTTAGAGGAGAAAATACACGATATGATTGAAAGTAAGAAAGCTCTAGCCGAACAAGTTGTCAGCGCCGGGGAAAACTGGCTCACCGAACTCGATACAGACCAACTTCGCAATTTACTAATCCTCGATCGCAATGCTATCATAGAAACGGAAGAAGAATAATATGATTAATTACCAATTCCCAACAGCACGACACGGATGTCACGGATACACGGATAGCTGTTTTTTCCTTTCTGACTCCAGCATCCTAATTACCAATGCCCAAGGCCCGATGCCCAATTCCCAATTCCCAAATAAATGATTGACAGAGAATGGTGGACACAACAGTGGTTAGATTTAATCAATACCTACCGCTTCAAAAAGCGCTTAGAACGTGGCTGGCAATACGCGCGCGAGGGTAAAGTTCTCAGCATTAAATTTCCCAATCAAGAAGTAATTGCCATAGTTCAAGGAACCGATCCAAAACCCTATCAAGTTTCTTTAGGACTCGACACATTGAGCGATGAAGATTGGGATTATGTGATTGAAAATATGTCGCAAAGAGCAGTTTTTTCAGCTAAACTGTTAGCAGGAGAAATGCCGCACAATATTGAAGATGTATTTGCAGCAGCGGGCAAAACGCTATTTCCGTTAAGTTTATCTGATATTCGATCGCGCTGTAGCTGTCCTGACCCCCAAAACCCTTGCAAACACATCAGTGCAGTATACTACTTATTGGGCGATCGCTTCAGTGAAGACCCCTTCGTACTCTTCCAACTGCGCGGAAGAACTAAAGAGCAAATATTGACCGCACTCCGCCAAAGACGGGGTAAGGAAGGAGAGGAAAATACCCAGCTAAACAAGGGTGAAAATTCCCCTACTGCGAATTCTAAATTGCCGAAGGTCGATCGCTTTTGGGAATACAATCAGCAGCTAGAATCATCTTTAGTAGTCATTGTTCCGCCGCCCAGCAGCGAAACAGTATTAGATATCTTAGGCCCAATTCCCCTCGCAACCGACGGAAAAGGAACGGCTAGCAAATCCTCGCCCGCATCAGACGCCCTGAAGCAGCATTTTAGCAAAATCTACCAAGCAGTTAGCCAGCAAGCAGTTTTAGCAGCACTGAAACGGAGCGAAGGAGATTAACATAATTTATTCGCAGAGATGATACTAGGAAATATGGCTGATAACAAATCAGGCTTTAATACCCATTTTATTCTTTAGTCCATCTTTGGTGGAACGAGAGTTTGTCTAGAATAGATTTCAACCGACGAGTCTTACTTTTTGCAATTTCAGTTTACACTTCCCGCAAATTACTCATAATCTCTATCAATTCCTGGGGGCGTTTAATCAAAAAATCGGGATTGTGTGCAGCCAAAGCCTCCTGAGAATTAAAACCCCAACCTACAGCAATTACCTTAATTCCTGTTTTTCTAGCAGCGTCTATATCTCTAATCTCATCTCCCACGTAAACGACTTGTTTAGGATTTATATTTTCTCTTTTTAGCCAGCTATTAATAACTTTATGTTTGCCAAAAGTTGAACCAGAGTAAATAAATGTAAAAGTGTCTGGCAAACCATTTTTTTCCAGCGATGCCAAAACGTTTTCTCTGGAATTAGATGTGATTATTCCCAGTTGAAATCCCAGTGTTTTTAACTCCAGTAAAACTTCTTTAATCCCCGGAAATAATTGAATATTGGGAATTTCGGTGCGTAACTCTGCTTTCAACATTCTAATCAACAGCGGGAATTTGAAGATAGAAATGCCCGAATACTGAAGAATTTGCCAAGAAGTTAAATTGCTGAGTTGAGCGATTTGGTCTTTGGTGGCAGACTTAAAGCCTAATTCTACTGACAAACGGTTGGTGATGCTTAGAAGAATATCGATTGTATCTGCTAAAGTACCGTCAAAATCAAAAATAATTACTTTGGTCATTGGACAATAGCAAATAAGGAACGGGGAAGCATACAATTTTAGATTTTAGATTTTAGATTTTAGATTTTAAATGGGAATGATTTACTGCATAATGTATTGACTTTTAGCGATGCGTTTTAGATTTTAGATTTTAGATGGGAATGACTTACTGCATAATTTATTAACTCTTAGCGATGCGTTTTAGATTTTAGATTTTAGATGGGGGAATGACTTACGGCAGAATGTATTGTCTCTTGGCGAGCCGTAAACACCCTAGGGTTATTATCTATAGGGTAAAGTGCCTCCTAAGCACGAAATTCTCAACTTTTAAGGGTTAATTTGATTGGCTTTCGCATTTCGCCGCAGCATTTCGGGTTTTATGCGCCGCAGCGCCGAAGCGGTAAATCTGCGGTTCCATTCCTCGTCGGAAATGTCGGCTAATTCTGCAAGTGTCGGCGCTATATTTTCAGGATAAGGCTCAAAGTCGGCAACATCAGTTGGTTTAGCAAATCGCTGATTCCAAGGACAAACATCCTGACAAATATCGCAACCTGCTACCCAACCTTGTAAATTAGATGCAATTTCGTCGGGCAATTTTTCGGCTCGATTCTCGATCGTGTGATAAGCTATACATCGATCGGCATTCACCACAAAAGGCTCAGTAATTGCTCCCGTCGGACAGGCCTCAATGCAGCGAGTACAAGTACCGCAATGTTCCGTATGAGACTCATCGGGCGCTAACTCCAAATTAGTCAAGATTTCTCCCAAAAACACCCAAGAACCGTATTCGCGCGAAATTACATTACCATTTTTGGCAATCCAGCCAATCCCCGCACGTTGCGCCCACATTTTATCCTGAATCGGCCCAGTATCAGCATAATACCGCGCTTCAATTCCCTCGCCTTGCGATCGCACCCAATTTGCCAAAACCTTCAGTTTTTTGTGCAGGATTTTATGATAATCCCTTCCCCAGCCGTAGCGAGAGATTTTGGCATATTCGGAACCGCCTGGGCGTTGGTGAGGCGTGTAGTAATTGATGGCGACACATATTAAGGACTTCACCTCTGGCATTGCAGCGCGAATATCCTGACGTTTCGGGTTAGCCATCCATGCCATATCCGCCTGATAGCCTTTATCCAACCATGCCTGCAACCTTTGTGCCTCCTTGTCAGTGCCGCAGTCTACCAAGGCTATCCCGACTTTGTGAAATCCCAACTCAAGGGCTTTTTCCTTAACCAAAATGCTGCTAATTGGCGCTTTCATTTGACACCAGGCAAATATTTACCTTTTGTATTGACTATTTTGATTTTATATGATATGCAAAGCGATTTTAACGATCGGCTTCCTAAATAAACTAATTCGGCGCACAGTCTAGTGACGGCGATCGCAATTTACCAAACCATTGATCATAGTTTTATAACTCAGCTATATGTAATTTCTATTTGCAAACTTTAACAAAACGTTACATGATGTTAATTAAGGGAGCTTGAGGTTTCCTAACTCAAGTACCTCACTAAAACCACAAATCCCAAAGCATACACATGGCAGTTAGTATTCAATCAGCTCAATCTATCTTCTCGAACACCGAGATTGCGAGCGTTGTTCCGGCTACCACCGAAGCATTTTACAAACTCAGCGTTGAAGACCAACTCGCACTACTCTGGTATGCCTACACCGAAATGGGCGTTTCCATCACCGCAGCAGCCCCAGGAGTAGCCAGCATGGCGCTTGTCGAAGGCATCCTCAGCGAAATTAAGCAGATGTCGCCGGCTGCTCAAAGCAAAACCATGTTTGACCTAGCCAGCAACGCCGACACTACAATCGGTCGGATTTACACTTCCTTGCGCGTCAATACCAAACTCGGTTTCTGGTACGAGTTGGGACAGTTGATGAAACAGGGCGTTGTCGCTCCGATCCCTGCTGGCTATCAAATGTCTCCCGAAGCCACCACAGTTCTCGAAACCATCAAAAAACTCGATCCCGGCCAACAAATTACCGTACTTCGCAACACCGTAGTTCACATGGGCTACGACCCAGATTTCAGCCAAGAGTACGGCAAACGCTCAGCCCCCCGCAGCACTCCCACCGCTCCAGAAGAGCGGGTGAAAACCCAAATTGAGGGTATCAGCGAGCAGACTGTCCTCAGCTACATCGACTACATGAACGCCTTCGACTTCACCCCAGCCGTGGGTTTATTTGCTGAAGAAGGTGCCCTGCAACCACCTTTCCAAAAGCCGATCGTCGGTCGCGACGCTATCCTCAACTATATGCGGGAAGAGTGCATCGGACTGAAAATGATGCCCCAGCAAGGCGTATCAGAACCCGCAGAAGATGGCTACCGCCAAGTGAAAGTCACTGGCAAAGTCGAAACTCCCTGGTTCGGCGCGAATGTGGGCATGAACATTGCGTGGCGGTTTATGCTCGATCCCCAAGGTCAAATTTTCTTTGTGGCGATCGACTTGTTGGCATCTCCTAAAGAATTGCTCAATTTGATCCGCAAATAGAATATTCGGGTTCGGTCTGTCAAACAGACTTGGCCAGAAACCCAGATGCCTTCAGGTGTCTGGGTTTCTATCATTTTAGATTTGAGATTTTAAATTTTAGATTCAAGAATTGAAGGATGGGAAATGGCTGATGGTATCAGGGTTTACACCTTGGCTACCCTTACATTTTTTGAAAGTAATATTGATTTTGGTCGATCGCTCTGAAAGCTGCGATCGACGCTCTCCGGTTCCTCCTTTTTTCGGAGAATTATTTTCCTGGCCCTACTTATATCTTTTGAGGGATTTGCTCCGACAAAGAGAATGATTACAGTATACTCATTCATCTAAAATCACTTCTTTTATGACCGCAACAACTCGACCTATTTTAACTAGCTCTATAAAGATTGCCGGCATCACAAACCCAACGGTACTGCGATATTTTGAAACTTTAAACGCGGGCGATTTTGACGCGACGGCTAATTTATTTGCCGATGATGGGGTTCTGCACGCGCCGTTTGAAGAGCCAATTATGGGTAGCAGCTCGATCGCTACTTATCTAAAAACAGAAGCGCGAGGAATGAAGCTTGAACCCCAGCAAGGTGTCAGCCAAATTTTAGAATATGGCAATGTTGAAGTTCAGGTCAGTGGCCGGGTGCAAACTTCCGCATTTGGTGTTAATGTCGGATGGCTGTTGTTGCTCAATTCTGAGCAAAAAATCCTTTCTGTCACCGTCAAACTGTTAGCTTCTCCCCAAGAATTGCTAAATCTGCGGTCGCAGACGAAATTTGATGTTTGATAAGCTGTTTCACATTTAAATTGTCTATTTTGGTTTTACCTGTCGATCGCACGTAATAGCTAAAATCGTGCGATCGACAGGTAAATCGGCTTTTTATCGCCAGAATGAGGCAGAAACCGGGTTTTTATTCAAATCTTTGGTGAAGTGCCACTCACGGTATAAAAATCCCGTTTCTGGGGTATTTGTGCGATCGGGACTGTACCCCTACAGTCTTACAGTCTCGCCTTGGGCTGACCGAAAGCATCCAGGATACCCGCCACGTGATTCATTCCGAAAGCAGACTCAGAACCCAGAAATAAAAAACCTTTATCCGATGAAACTTGCCCCCCGAATTTATCTCGCGCAAGTCAATGCTTCAATTCTAAAATCTAAAATCTAAAATCTAAAATCTAAAATCGATTGACGATACTGCACGAAAAAGTGGCTGTCACCGCAGCGCGTGCGACAGACAGCCAAAGCGAGTCTAAAAGTGCATTGCCAATCATTAATCACTCAGGACTAATGACTAATGACTAACGACTAATTAAGATTTTTCCGGCAAACTCGCTTCCAACTTGAGACAGTTGCGACCGTCTATTTGCAAAGTGTAGTCCACCCGATCCATAAGTCTGCTCATAATCAGCCAGCCGTAGCCGCTTTCCTGTTTAGCTTCCGGCATCGGGGGATTGTAAGTATCCATTTCGTAACCTTTACCGTAATCCCAAATTTCTAAACCAATATCCCTATTTTTTAAATTCAAGCGAATTAACACGGGCAAATTGGGTTGATCTTTGTGAGCATGGCGGATCACGTTAGAATAGGCTTCTGCTAACACCAAGCGCAAACGATTCGACTGACGCGGCCAATCGACGTGCTCTCCTAGCTCTACTTCCAAACTGCTCAGCAACCAATTTTCAACAATTGTTAAAAACCGCAAGTCGCTTGGCACATGAAGCTCAGTATTCATAAAAAAATCCCGTAAGTTTGAAAACCCCTGTGTCTTCACACCAGGTATGAAACACGACGCGCCGAATGGATTCGGCCTCAATACTTGTCACTAATCGGGGGATACTAGCCTTTTCTGGTTAAAAATCAGGCATTCGTCATTTGGTATAAGGCAGAAGTTAAGAGTATAGTTGAAAACTTTTGTTATGAGTCTAAAGCCCACTAACAATTGATAATTATACCGAGACTGCAAGCAGCGAGGTATAAAAAATCTGTGTTTCAATCCTTGGCTTTTAAGAAGCGTTGGTTTTTTCTGACGAATGCCTTCTACCTTAACCCTTGACAGGTATTTAATCCCCCAGGAAAGCGATTCAGGAAACTAGCTGCGCCATCGCCGGCTAGGTTTTTTACTGTGGTTTTTGACTGTTGACGATAACGCCGTCCTTTGCAGGACTACTCTATGGGCCCTCAACAAGCAGGGCTTAAGTTTTTTCGGCGCTCACCCCCGACTATGCGTCGGGAGTCGCTGACAGATTCAAAGAACCTCCAGAGAGAGTATGGTTTGGTCGTCTTCCTGAACGGGATTGTCGGCTCGGATGTAAGCCAACAAATTGTCCAAGTTGAAAGAACCAGGTTCCTGAATCAAGAGTTGCCAAAGCCCTTCTTGTTGTAGCATAGAACGGGTTGGTACACCCCCTGCGACCGCTTCAGTCGTCACGCTAGCTTCAGTAATTCCGTCACTCGTCAGCAGAAATACATCTCCTGACTTTAATTCGATCGTACCTGCTTTGCCTCTCCAAACTGGTAGTATCCCCAAGGGAATGCCACGAGCTTTCAGGAAATTCGGCTCGGCTGGCGTTTCACCGCTAGCGGCTTGAGCTTTCACCTCCGAGTGAGACCAAACAATCGGGTAAATGTGACCGGCATTAGCAAATGCCAGGTGTCCGGTTGACGGAGTGTAACGAGCTACAACCATTGTAATAAAATGGTTGTTGCCGATCAGGTCGTCAGACATACTGCTATTCATATTGTGCATAACTCGATCGGGCTCTGGAGAAACTTCTTGGGAAAGTTCCCGACGCATCACCGAAATCGCGCTCGCCATAAATAGAGCAGCCGGAACTCCCTTACCCGAAACATCTCCCACCGCTATCCAAATATCCCCTTGGGAGTGGACGTAGACTTCAAAAAAGTCCCCACCCACTTCCCGCGCGGGATAACAGCAAGCTTGCACCCTGACAGTTTCAAAATCCGGCCAACTTTGGCGCAACAAGTTTGTTTGGATTTGGCGAGCCACTTCCAACTCGTTTTGCATCTGCTTGGCTAAATCCAGAGTGCGCTGATATAGCTTAGCTTGAGACAGGGCGAGAGCAGCTTGAGCTGCTACACCTTCTATTAACTCTATCTCTTCTGCTGACCAAGGGTTAGTGCCGCCAATCTGGGACAAAGCCAGTACCGCCAGCAATTCTTGCTGGTAAGTCAGGGGCACGGCAATCTCAACCGAGTTACCCTGCCCCCCACTGTTGGAGTTCACTTGAGTTTGGCGGGTGGCTACAGCTTGAACCAGCAAATTTTCATCAAAAGAAAAGCTACTGGCTTCAGAGGTTTGGGCTTGGTAGGGGAAGGTACTCGGCAATAGTCGATCGGTCTCTACCGGCCGCAGCATACAATAGTTGGCCTCAAAAGTTTGACCTACGGTTTGAACAATAGTTTGTACCATACTAGAGTAATCTAGCGACCCGCGAATCACGCTCATTACCTCATTGAACAGAGATTCCTTGCGTAAAGCGCGGCGCAATGCAACGCTGCGCTGCTTGTAGTATTTGTAAGTTTCTGAGGCTTGATTGATCACCAATTTGAGTTCTTCTGGATTCCACGGTTTGGTGATGTATTTGAAAACTTGACCTGAGTTGATGGCCTCAACCAAATCTTCAACATCGGTGTATCCCGTTAGCAGAATCCGAATCGTATCGGGAAATCGCTCGACTGTTTTCCCCAAAAACTCGGTGCCATTCATTTCTGGCATCCGCTGGTCAGATATAATCACCGCCATCTCGCCCTGTTCGTCTAGAACTTCCAGGGCGCTGAGGGCGCTATCTGCTTTGTAAACCTGAAAGTCGCGTCGAAACGTCCGGTACAATAAATCCAAGTTGTCGGGTTCGTCATCGACTACCATCAGTTTCAGCTTGCTTCCATCTCCCCGACTCATCTTTCTTCCCCCTTGAAAACCCCCACCATAGCTGTAATCAGCAAGGTGGCGGGAGGAAAAGGGGGGCTGGATATATGCAACATATCAGTTACGTCAAGTTGAGTTAAAGAAACCCGTTTTACCTCAAGGTGAGCATTCCTTTCGCACCATCTGTTCGCACAGATGAGAGGCTTTCGATACTGTAACCCGCCTCGGTAGGCCGCTTCAATAGGGAAAATTCCCGAGTCAGCTTTAACGCTGTGATACGAGCAATGACCTTGTTAGCAGTCGGTACTTTTCTAAACACACCAGCATTCAAAACGGCTAATTAATGCTCTGATTGCAGAGTTCTTAACTAGCTGGGCACTGTCCTCGGTGTGAATTTTAACACTTACTACTAACGCAAGTATTGCTACCTAAGTCTGGTCAACACCGGCTGTATTTCAAGCCCCACTGTACCCGGAGGGTTAGTGGTGGGTTGTTGGCGCTATTCCCTACATCTTTGCCGCATCGTACTTGATTGCAGGATGCAAGTCCTCTTAATCTCTGAACTTTTTGCAGCAAGCATATTACTACTGCCGAATCAAGCTAATCTTTCTGCCAGTCTGAGCTTAGCAGAACGAGAGCGGGGATTTCTAGCGACTTCTTCGGATTGTGGCACGATCGGCTTTTTTGTCAGTACCTGCAAATTGGGTGTTCCTCTGAGTTGGTGCTTGACTGGTCGGTCTTCGAGACTGTGAAAGGTAATGATTCCGATTCTCCCACCGGGTTTTAACCACCGTGGGGCAAGGTTTAGGAAAGTTTCTAAAGAAGCGAGTTCGGAGTTGACGGCTATCCTTAAAGCTTGGAAAGTACGGGTGGCCGGATGGATTCTGCCGTTGCGCTGCTTGGGGGGGAAGCTGGAGGCGATCGCCCCTGCAAGTTCTGTTGTAGTTTGAAAAGGACGGCTTTGCACAATCCGCCTCGCGATGCGCCGCGACAGTCGCTCCTCGCCGTACTTGTAAATAATATCTGCTAGTTTAACTTCTTCCCAGTGGTTGATAATCTCTTCTGCCGTCAAAGATTGCTGCTGGTTCATACGCATATCTAGTTGAGCTGGGTGGCGAAAACTAAATCCCCGTTCCGGTGTATCGAACTGAGCAGAGCTGACGCCCAAGTCTGCTATGATACCATCAAATTCGGCCTCTGGGGACTGATATTCAGCAAAGTTGCCGTGCCAAAACTCAACGGGCGAGTTGGCAAATCGGGCTTGGCAAAAACGGATGGCTTGTTCATCGCGGTCGATCGCCACCACTGTAACATCTGGCGCCGCCGCTAAAATCAAACTCGTGTGTCCGCCGCCCCCAAGCGTCGCGTCCAAATAGCGGCCGCCTGGACGCACAGCCAAACCCGCAATTAATTCTTGACCCAAAACTGGAACGTGATAGGTGTCAATACTGACATCCGATCCAAGGGTCTCCTTCTCAGAGAGCTCGATATCCTTCATAATCATAAAAGCCAAACAAAAATCAACAATAGCTAGTAATCATTAATTCATTTAATTATGTCAAGAATTGAGACTAGAACCGAACCGATGGTGCTCAACATGGGCCCGCACCACCCTTCCATGCACGGGGTACTCCGGCTAATCGTCACCCTGGACGGGGAAGATGTGGTGGACTGCGAGCCTGTTTTGGGCTATCTGCACCGGGGGATGGAAAAAATCGCCGAAAATCGCACCAACGTGATGTACGTGCCCTACGTGAGCCGCTGGGACTACGCTGCGGGGATGTTTAACGAAGCGGTGACAGTGAATGCACCGGAAAAGTTGGCAAATATTGCTGTCCCCAAACGGGCTAGTTATATTCGGGTAATCATGCTGGAGTTGAACCGGATTGCTAACCACTTGATGTGGGTAGGGCCGTTTTTGGCGGACGTGGGCGCGCAAACTCCTTTTTTCTATACTATGCGCGATCGCGAACCAATTCTCGACTTGTGGGAAGCAGCGACCGGTTATCGCATGGTGAATAATAACTATTTCCGCATCGGCGGAGTCGCCGCCGATTTGCCTTATGGTTGGGTAGATAAGTGCCAAGATTTCTGCGATTATTTCGTTCCCAAAATTGACGAGTACGAACGTTTAATTACCAACAATCCAATCTTCCGCCGCCGGATTGAAGGCTTGGGTACGATTTCCCGCAACGAAGCGATTAACTGGGGACTTTCGGGCCCCATGTTGCGCGGTTCCGGCGTAAATTGGGATTTGCGGAAAGTTGACCATTACGAATGTTATGACGACTTCGACTGGGAAGTTTGTACCGAAGCTGCTGGCGATTGTTTAGCCCGGTATTTAGTACGGATTCGGGAGATGCGCGAGTCGGTTAAGATTATCAATCAAGCCTTAAAAGGACTCCCCGGCGGCCCTTACGAGAATTTGGAAGCGAAGCGCTTAGAAAGCGGGCCAAAATCTGAATGGAATGGTTTTGACTATCAGTTTATTGGCAAAAAAGTGGCGCCGACTTTTAAGATTCCCAAGGGCGAACATTATGTCCGCGTTGAAAGCGGCAAGGGTGAGCTGGGGATTTATATTATCGGGGATGATACTGTGTTTCCTTGGCGCTGGAAGATTCGGGCTGCGGATTTTAATAATTTGCAGATTTTGCCTCACATTGTGCGCGGCGTGAAGATTGCCGATTTGGTGGCAATTTTGGGGAGTATCGACATTATTATGGGCTCGGTTGACAGGTAGATCCGCTGTTAGCAGTAAGGGCTTTAGTTATTAAACGAGTATGACTAAAGCCCTGACTGTTAATAATGATAGAGTAACATTTAAAGAACAAAGAGGTTGCAGAATGAATGTCAGCAAGCAAGAGTTCTACGTCATTATTGAACGAGATGAAGATGGCTATTATGTCGGGGAAGTCCCACAGCTAAAAGCCTGTTATAGCCAAGGTGAGACTATTGATGAGTTGATTGCGAATATTAAAGAAGTTATTGCACTTTGTTTAGAAGAAGAGGGTAATGAAAAATTACCTGAATTTGTAGGTATTCAAAGGGTGATGATTTAATGCCAAAACTACCAGCTTTAATAGGAAATACAGTTATTAGCGCCTTAGAAAATGCAGGCTTTCAGACGATTAGACAAAAGGGCAGTCATGTGCGAATGATCCATGCAGATGGACGGGTAGTAACGATTCCTGTCCATGCTGGCAAAACCATAGGTAGAGGTTTACTCCGCAAGATACTGCGGGATGCAGAACTCACAAGGGAAGAGTTTATAGCACTACTCGAATGATTTTGTTCAGCTTGATTAAGTGCCTCATAAAAATTATGACATCCCAGCAACCAGATATCAATGACAGCAACCCGGATCTCTGCGCTTTAATCGGCGAAAGAATTGCCGCAACTCCCCAGCAGCGTATTACTTTTGCTGAATATATGGATTTGGCATTATATCATCCGCAGCACGGTTATTACAATAGCGATCGCCCGTCGATCGGCAAACAAGGCGATTTTATCACGTCGTCTCATTGGGGTGCTGATTTTTCGGAGGTTTTGGCGGATCAGTTTGTAGAAATGTGGGAATTTCTCGTTAGCGGAGCCCTCGAAGAGGATCGCCCTTTCAATTTCGCGATCGTAGAAATGGGCGCTGGGCGGGGAAATTTTGCCGAAAATGTGCTGCAATATCTGCAACGGCAACATCCCGATTTCTTTCATATTTTAGAATACATTATTATTGAAGTTTCCCCTGGGCTCCAAGCGGAACAGCGGCAAACTTTAGCCGATATTAAGTGTGTTAAGTGGTGTAATTGGGATGAGATAGTTAATAATTCAATAGTCGGTTGTTTTTTTTCTAACGAGTTAGTGGATGCTTTGCCAGTGCATCAATTCATTCTGGAAGAAGGGCAAGTTAGGGAGATTTATGTTGCCGCAGAAACCCCAAAAAATGAACAAGAAGAGATAAAATTTGTTGAAGTAGTTGGCGAAGTTTCCACCCCTAAAATTGCCGAATATTTGGATTTGGTGGGCATCGATTTGTCGGCGAGTGCTTATGGCGATGGTTATCGCAGTGAGGTGAATTTGGCTGCTTTGGACTGGATGAGTACAGTTGCTAAAAAGTTGCAGCGGGGATATTTGTTAACTATTGATTACGGCCATCCGGCGCACCGCTATTACAATCCGAGGCGCAGGGAGGGGACGCTACAGTGTTATTATCGCCACCGATATCACAGCAATCCTTATATTAATGTGGGGCGGCAGGATTTAACGGCTCATGTTAATTTTACGGCGTTGGAAAGGCAGGGGGAATTGTGCGGTTTGGATGTGGTAGGGTTTACTCAGCAGGCTTTGTTTTTGATGGCGTTGGGTTTGGGCGATCGTATTGCTTCTCTATCAACAAATCATGCGGAAGTATTGGATGTGGCAACGTTTTTGCGGCGACGGGAGGCTTTGCATCAGTTGATCGATCCGATGGGTTTGGGCGGTTTTGGGGTTTTGGTGCAGTCGAAGGGGTTGAGGGAGGAGGAAAAGGGGAGAATATTGAAGGGTTTGATGGTGCCTGATTGATTATTTTAGATTGATTATTAACTAATTAAGCTGTTTTTTAACCGCACGAGCGATTAAAGGCGCTTTCTTTTCTAACCCTTCTAAATTAAGTTCCTTCTCTAGATACATCCGATACCACTCCTGACGTTGTTCTATAACCCATTCACTATTCTGAATCTGTAACTTTTTGAGGGTAAATTCGGCTCGGTCGCGCTGGTGGGAAGGAATCGCATCAGTCAAAATCAACTGACAAGAAGGTAGGATAATCTCAAACCAATTATCTTCTACTTCAAACGGATCGAGAATTTGTCTATCGTAAGTTCCTTTGCAGCTATTTACCCGTTGCAAAGCATAGCGATAGTTTTTCCAGTCATAAATCAAATGCCGATTTTCGGCTTTACTTTTACTCAAATAATGATCTACAGTACCCATCCGACTCGGTATGTACATAACTGAATAGCCACAAAGATTTTGGAAGTCTTTAGCTAATTGAGGTTTGAAGGTAGACCAAAAATCTTTTGGTTCTTTACCAGGATTTTTAACTAACCAATTATTGCCGGCTTGTCGCACTTGTTGCTCAAAATCCGGTGGTTCCGGTGGCGGAGTAAATCGCATCATCTTTACTCTACCTCGGTGCTCACAATCCATCGCGGCCAGAAGCGATCGTGTTCTGGTAAAACTCGCAGGAGTTCCTGATGAATTTGATCCTTAGTTCTGAGGTATTCAGGAAAAGTTTCCATGCTTTCTCCTCGCATGAAGGTATACGCAGCCTCAATCGCTATTTCTGCTTCGCGGGAACGAGCCTGTTTTAACCCAAAAATATCTGAAGTTAGCCAGCCAACAGCATCGCCATGTTTTGTCCAAGGAACTTCATTAAGAGTTACATCTTTACCTTGTAACTCAAACAAAAATAACTTATCTTGCTCCTCATCAAATTCAGGCTCGATTGAGGCAAGTAGCAGCGGAGAATGAGTTGTAGCTATTAGCTGAAGTTTCATTTCATTTTCGAGGTTTGTTGCTACTTCTAAGATAGCTGGCAAGATTGATCGTTGCCACTGTGGATGTAAATGAGCTTCAACTTCATCGATTAAAAGAATTATCTTATCCAGAGGTTCTTGTTGCCGCAACTTAGAAGCCATTGTGTGTTCATACCAAGTCCATACTAACAAATAAGCTAATCCTAAAATTCGCTTGATGCCCGCTGATGCGTATATAATCGGAACATTGCCATAGGGAAAATTTAAGGTAGGAATCTCACGCACATCCTCAACAGAAACCCTGATTGGTTCTCCCGGTTCCATCCATTCATCAGCATCGGGAGAAAGTTGTTTAATGACGCGAGATAATAGTTGGAATTGAGATCGGTCTGGTTGACGTTGCCAGTTCACCCAATCATGAATTAGACCATTACAGATAAATTTTCCTTCGGAATTAATCAATCCATTCCAAAGACTATCATAATTGAAGTGATAAGCTGCTAAGCGATTACGGGCAGGATCTAAGACTGAAAATCCATCAACACGGACGTAAATAATTAACCCTTTGAAACTAGAATACTTGCCACTGTCTAACCACTTTTGTTCGGAAAAACTAAACAGACTTCGATATTTATCGGATTTTTTTTGATTGCTTAAACGAGAAGTGATTTCCGGGGAATTGCCCTGTCCCTGCTGTGGCCAAGCTGGACTATCCGCCCATTTTCCAGTTAGTACCCACCAAGCAACATCAAGCAAAAAAGTTTTCCCCAAACCATTGTCGCCAGTAAATAAATTAATGCGATCGGCAAATTCTACATCGAACTGGGGGGCGGTTCCGACTTGTTTTAGATGAAGTTCTTTCAGCATTTTGAATATTCACTCTATCAGCTACATAATTAGCTCAATATTTAGAAATATTGTACTATAAACTACTTGCTGATTATAAAATATTTTCACTTGGTTCTAATTCAGCCCATTTTAATCGTTCTTGAATTGACATCCCCTGCAACTTTTTACTCATTTCATATAAATCCACTTTCGGATAATCCCCCTTAAATAGCGGAATTAAAGACTCAACAACAGCAGCGATTCCCTGCGGTGGCACTGCATTTCCAATCTGCCGCCGCACTTCAGTCGTAGAACCTTCAAAAACAAAATCATCGGGAAATGTTTGCAATCTTGCCCTTTCACGATTTGTCAAAGAACGCGGTTCTAAATAATGATAACCCCAAGTTCCGCCACCTCCACCAGCAATGATTGTCGATGATGGTTTATCTGGATGAATTCGCCGATAAACGTGACTGATCATGCCTTTGACATAGTATGGACTATCCTTGGGAATATCAGAGAAATTGCCTCCCGGTTTAATTCGATTTAAAATTTCAACGGTGCGGGCTTGAATTTTATGATGTTGGTTATTGTCAAGAACTGCTTCCACATTTTTGAGTGCTTCGCCCGCTGTTCGATAAGGATTTTTGCGATTTTGACCGTATTCTGGCTGAGGATGCACAAAGTTAAATCCTGTATCCATCCGAATGCCAACTAATAACACTCTTTGCCGAACTTGCGGAACTCCGTAATCCGCAAAGTTGTAGAGTTTAGGTTTAACTAAGTAGCCCGGAGCTATACTTTCAAAGTCCGAAATTATTTGTTTTATTGCTTGATAATTATTTGCACTTAATAAGCCTTTGACATTTTCTGCTACAAAAGCTTTGGGCTTTTTTTTGTTGACAAAATCGAGAAAGTATGTATATAAATTGCCTCTGGTTCCTTCAAGTCCGGGGCGCTTCCAAATTAGGGAGAAATCTTGACAGGGAAACCCTCCTATACATATTTCAGCTTCGGGAACTTGTGCAATGTCTATATTTTCTATGCTGTCGTTGATGATGACATCAGCAATGTTTCTGCTGAATGTTTTGCAGGCGTATTGATTGGAGTCGATCGCCCAAACTACCTCAAATCCGGCTTGATGGAATGGCAAATCCATGCCGCCACAACCAGAAAATAAGGATATGAGTCGCGGTTTTTTTGTCCAGGCGATCGGCTGGAGACGTTCTATTAACATAGGAGTACAAAGTTAGCCAAGGGCGGGCTGGATGCCCCCACCACAAGAGTGTCATCATACCAAAACACGATCGAACTCGACTCATCAATTGATATTTCACTCTTCATCATCTAACTCGATCCCCGCTTGACGCAGTTTTTCGGCCAATTTTTCCGCGCGGAGTCTTTCGCGATCGGCCCGTTGGCGTTCTTGTTCTACTCGTTCTTCCGACCAAAGCAACAATTCGCCTTCAGGATTCCACCACCTCAACCAACAGCCTGTCCTTCCTTCGTGCGTTCCTTCCCAAATACCTAAAAATAGGTTTAATCCCGGTATCCAATAACGTCCGTTTTCATCAGGTTTTTGCAAGTTGTAGTGCTCTGATTCTAAAGCGTAAACTTCTAAATGAGCTGTTTTGGCTCGGAATATGACGTATCGGGGAACTTTGATTACTTGCTCGTAAAAATACCACTTTCCCACCCGCGAGGTAAATTCAACCGAGTATTCTTCTCCATAGGTTTCTGAAAGAAATTCCATCACGATTTGGGGGATGGTTCCTTCTGTGTGTGGCGTGTAACTGCGGCGGACTTCCGAGACATTTTTTGGATTGACGGGTTTCACGTACATCCAATCTGGTGCTTTGCAGATAATACGCTGTTCGTCGCTGCTTGAACCTGGGAAACTTATGCCGGCACACAAGGCAAAGTTGGAAACAATTAAGGCATCCTGCATTAATTCAGGAAATCCTGTTAGCGGCTGGCGCAAAGCGGCAGCCAACAATGGTTGGCTTTCGTCTTCTACGGGGTCGTCTGGTAGCTGGAAATCTTCTGGTAGTAGCGGCCAGGTGATTGTGAGTTTTGTTTCTGGGTTTTTAGTTGCTACAGACATAGTTTATCAGAGGTTAAATGTTTTAATGCTTAAATTATATCTCTTGGTTTTTGGGATTAATGTTAATGGCTTAATGACGAGGCAGAGCCTCTGGATATGCGTTACCGGGCAGAGTCAATTAGTAACGACTTAAGCCGACAGTCCGCCAGGGGTTGAAACCCCTGGCTAATAGCGAAAGTCCTCTGAAGAGGACTGAGAAGAAAACTGTTAAAATAATTAGTCCTCTTCAGAGGACTTTAGCTTTGAGGCAGGGAATTCATTCCCTGCCGGACTTAATATGCAGCTATGATCTTCTGCTGTAGCTCGTTTGTCATTGCTAGTAGTTCCGATTGGGCGATCGCACTTTGTTCGCCACTCGCCAACCACTTCAACTGTACCGTCTCGTTTTCAGCTTCCGCATCTCCCAAAACTAAACACGCAACCGCACCGCTTCTGTCGGCTCTTTTAAACTGTTTCCCGAAAGCACTAGCGCTCAAATCTATCTCTACACTAAACCCGGCACTTCGCAATTTTTGAGCTAACAATACCGATTGCTGTTCTGCTTTTTCGCCCCTGGATACCAAATAAAAATCCAACTTGGGCGCGGGCAAAGGTTGCAACTTTTGCAGCAGAATAATCAACCTTTCGATACCCATTGCCCAACCGACTGCAGGCGTATCTGGGCCACCCAATTCTTTTACTAAACCGTCGTAGCGGCCGCCTCCGCAAACTGTGGCTTGCGCTCCCAAATCGTCGGAGATAATTTCAAATGCGGTGTAGGTATAGTAATCTAAACCGCGCACTAATCGGGGATTTAACTGATAACTAATTCCTAAATTTGTGAGCATCTGCTGCACTTGCTCGAAGTGATCTCGCGATTCCTCTCCCAAATATTCTAAAATGCTAGGCGCACCAGCTACAATTTCTTGAGTCCGCTGATTTTTGCTGTCCAATATCCGCAGCGGATTGCGAGTCAAGCGGTCTTGAGAATCGGCGTCTAATTCGTCTTTGTGCGGTGTAAAATAATCTATTAATGCTTGCCGATAATTTTGTCTGTCTTGCTTATTTCCGACGGAATTAATATCGAGACGCAAATTTTTTAAACCGAGAGTTTGCAGGATATCACAGGCGATCGCAATTACTTCGACATCCGCACGAGGATTCGCACTCCCCAAGACTTCCACGCCAATTTGATTGAACTGCCGCTGTCTTCCCTCTTGCGCGCGTTCGTAGCGAAACATCGGCCCAGCATACCACAGACGCTGCACGTCTCCCGCTGCGTACAAACTGTTTTGAATAAAAGCTCGC
Source organism: Microcoleus sp. T3_B1 (assembly GCF_036700445.1). Classification (NCBI taxonomy): domain Bacteria; kingdom Bacillati; phylum Cyanobacteriota; class Cyanophyceae; order Oscillatoriales; family Microcoleaceae; genus Microcoleus; species Microcoleus sp. T3_B1. The sequence goes on along the minus strand of NZ_JAUBOX010000086.1, from coordinate 8,550 downwards.
ACTACTCCGGCGGTGCCTTCTGGGCGCAAAGTAGTCGATCGATCGCCCTTATCTTTAAAAGTGTACATTTCTTTGCCTACAACATCGGTAGCTTCGCCGATGCCGCGTTCAAATAAAGATGTCTGTTCAAATATCGGCGTCCGAATTTCCCGATAAGCCGCTTTTTTCAAAATTGTTCTAGCCACTTCTTCGACATTTTGCCAATATCGAATTTCATCGGGCAAAATATCTCGCGTTCCCGTTAAAGTTTTAATTGCACTCATTTTGTTAGTCAGTAGTCAGTAGTCAGTAGTCAGTAGTCAGTAGTCATTAGTCATTAGTCCGCAGTCATTAATCATTAGTCAGTAGTTATTAGTTAACAGTCAACAGTCAACAGCTAACAATTCCCAATAACTAAGGACTTAATAATTCCCAGGCTCCGTAACGATCGCCATAATAAGCCAAAATGCGATCGACCCGCTCGCGACCTGCCAAATCGAACGCTTCAGGATACTGTATCCACAAACCCCCAATTTGGCTGTCGCTGTAATCAAACCGCTGCGACTGCTGCGGGATTAAACCGGTTTGCACCCCTTCAACTTGACGCAAATGGGTCGCCACTTCGCGATACACCGCCAGCGGCAATCCAGGGGATTGAATGTGATAGCGGAGTTGTTTTTCTTGTGCCGTTTGCATCATTTCTTTGCCTGTACCCAACCAGAAACCCTACTTAAGATACTTCTTTATCGATCGGTCGCGGTAGAGGACAGCAGTTAATATTGTCCAAACATACCTTTCCCCACTGCAACGCCCAGCGTACAAGGGTAACTCGATTGTCAGCGCGCGTCTTGTTCAAGATATTGCTAATGTGGTTGTCAACTGTACGCTTGCTAATCTCTAACTTTTCGGCAATTTTCTCATTAGTCAATCCCGCCGCTACTAACTCTACCACTTGCAATTCTCTGTCCGACAGGGTGACAGGGGTTCCAGAGACAATCCCACTCATAAATTTTTCCTATGTCTGCATATTTACCTATCTACAATTCTAGAGGATGAGGGATGAAGTATGAAGAGAAAATTAAATTTGCTGTGCTACTCTTTCGGGGCCGAAGCACCAACTCGCTTGCAGAATCGCAAAAAGTGCAAACTCAGCGCCGACACAGCATGACCCGCACCGACTTGCACTGCTGGCACCGGAGGGCGGCGGGTGAGCCCTTTACCTGCGCGCATCTGGCATCCGGGCCAAACCCGCAGGTGTTTTCAGGTAAAACAACTGATACGCCCGCACTGCACTTGTGCGTTGAGCGAGTAACTGCCAGTATCAATAAGTCTGATATTATCGAAAAATTGGGTCTAAAACCTCCCCCTTCTAGGGGGACTTTACTTTTGTTTCACTTTAGCTTACCATAGCAAATATAGTTTGGTAAGTGCAATGTTAAAAGCCTGCAAGTACAGAATCTATCCGACTCAAGAGCAATCTATATTGCTTGGTAAGTCGTTTGGATGTGTACGGTGGTTTTACAATTTTGCGCTTAACCTAACCAGTGAAACTTACAAAGCAACAGGTAAGGGTTTAAGTCGAAACGACATCATTAATTTGTTACCTTCGCTAAAAAAAGAATATGAATGGTTAACAGAACCACCTTCACAATGTTTACAGCAAGTAGCATTGGATTTGTCTAGTGGTTTTTTGAACTTTTTTGAGAAACGGGCTAAATACCCAAATTTTAAGAAAAAGGGACAAAAGCAATCTATCCGATTTCCACAAGGAATTAAATTAGATGGCGACTATCTCACGTTGCCTAAACTAGGTAAGGTTTACTGCAAAGTATCTCGATTGCTCGAAGGGAAGTTAAAATCTGTTACCGTATCGCTAAATCCATCAGGTGAATACTACGCCGCTTGTCTCTACGATGATGGTAAAGATAAGCCTGTTTCATCATCAGAGGGAAAAGCTATTGGTATAGACATGGGGATAAATTATTATGCAATTACGTCCGACGGGACTAAGCATGGCAACCCCAAATATTACCGTAAATATGAAGTTAAATTAGCCAAGAGACAAAAGCAACTTAGTCGCAAACAAAAAGGGTCTAGCAATCGTAAAAAAGCACGGATTAAAGTTGCTAAAGTGCCTTCAAAAATCACCAGATGTCGTGAAGATTTTCTCCAAAAAGTAAGTCGTAAATTAGTTGACGAAAACCAAGTCATAATTGTAGAAAATCTGGCAGTTAGAAACATGGTAAAAAATTCCAAACTAGCTAAATCAATCAGTGATGCTGGATGGGGTAAATTTTGCACCATGTTGAAGTATAAGTCAGAGTGGGAGGGAAGAATCTATATCGAAATCGATAGATTTTTCCCCAGTTCCAAAACTTGTAGTAACTGTTTACATCAACTAGATAACCTGAGTTTAGATATTCGTAGCTGGCAATGTCCCAAATGTCAAACGGTACATGACAGAGACATTAACGCCGCCATGAATATCCGCGATGAAGGTTTACGACTTTTGGCGGGAGGGCATCTCGCTAACGCTTCCAGACGACGTGTAAGACCATCTAAAGGCACTGCTTTTAGAGGCAACGTTGGATGAAGGAAGAATCTCGGCCGTTTTACGGCGGGGAGTTGTCAAAGGAGCAGCCATTAAAAAATAGCTTGCAATTTTTCTGAGATGGGTTAAAAATAATTATTGGCCTGTCTACTGCTGGTCTAAAATCTAAAATGTAAAATCTAAAATTGATATGACTTATCCTCGCGTTCTGTGTCTGGGTGAAGTTTTATTTGATTGTTTAGCAGACAAACCAGGAGTATCTCTCGAAGAGGTAGAATCTTGGACGGCATATCCCGGCGGTGCTCCTGCTAATGTTGCCTGTGCTTTGGCTAAATTGGGGACGGCGGCGGGATTTATCGGTGCTGTAGGTGGGGATGAATTGGGGAATTCTCTAGTGCAGGTATTGCAAGAAATAGGGGTTGATACCGCTGGAGTGCAGCGACATCCAAGTGCGCCGACGCGGCAAGTTTATGTCTTGCGGAATGAAGCGGGCGATCGATCTTTTGCCGGTTTTGGCGAATTTGATACTGCGGATTTTGCAGACACCCGCCTCCTTGCTGCACAACTACCCGAAGTGCTGTTTGAAAATGCCGAATATTTAGTGCTAGGCACTTTAGAATTAGCTTACCCTGAAAGTCGAGAGGCGATCGTCCGAGCGATCGAACTAGCAGAACAGTACGACGTTAAAATTATACTTGACATCAATTGGCGTCCCGTGTTTTGGCCAAATCCAGACGAAGCAAAAGCGCCCATTAGAAAAATATTAAAAAAAGTTGATTTTGTCAAGCTATCCGAGGAAGAAGCCGAATGGTTGTTTGACACTACCGATGCTGGAGCTATTACCTACCGTCTCGATTCCGTAGAAGGCGTTTTGGTTACTGCAGGCGAGAAAGGTTGCGCCTATTGTATCTCGGAAAATGAAGGAAAAATCCCCGCATTTACAGTAGATGTTGAGGATACAACAGGTGCCGGCGACGGTTTTCTGGCTGGTTTTGTCAGCCAATTATGCAAGGTGGGAATTAAGAGTTTAGCCACTCCAGAAATAACCAAAAAAGTTGTAACTTATGCGAGTGCGGTAGGTTCGATGACAGCGATGAAACCGGGTGCAATTGCGGCTCAACCAACCGCCGCTGAAGTAGAAGCTTTCTTGTATTTGTACAAAAATTAGCAGGCGAAACCTCTCTCCCGGAAACGGAGAGGGGGCTAAATTTGGTTCAGAAACTCGGTTGCTAGGAAAAAAATAACTGTTAAGCTGTTGGGCATTTAAAAGAGGATAGTAGGGTGCGGAGCGTACATAAGTATTTCCCATATCCCGCCAGTGTTCTAGCTGACGCACCCTACCTCTATCGTTATTGGTTTAAATGTGTAACAGCTTATACTAAATCCGAGTTAAAAACCCTCGCTAAGACTCGCCGTTTGAAATAGCTACTATACAAACTCTCGCCCTAGTTAAGAGGGAGTAAGAAATAAACTGGTATTTAAGCCCGATTTAGTATTATATAGCAATCCTCGCATCAGTTGTAAAAATATGTAGGGGTAGTGCTACCCCTACTCCCCGTGCCTACCCCCCACGGATCGGGGCAACCGGGCGTGGGTTTTGCCCCTACAACAATTACACAATTCATTTAGAATCGCTATAGCAATCCTAAATCATTCTCATAATTATTGTAGGGGCAATCCCCCCGTGGTTGCCCTATAGATAGGGGGTAGGCACGGGGGCACTACCCCTACAAATTTATCTGAATCATTTAGAATCGCTATAGGTTTTATTGTGGGCAATTAACCACACATCATATCATGTCCGGTCGATTACCCTGATTCCTGTAGGGGCGGGTTCACCAATAATATTTGCCAAAAACACACAATCTCAAAAACCCGCCCCGGCAATTGTATTATGGGCGATCGATCGGACATGATATAATTTGGCGCACGATTAACTCTAGTGGCTGCGAAGCATCTATGATAATTGCATCTTGTGGTTCTTCGAGACTGTCTAACTGACTTAAAAGCAAGTCTGCTTTCATGTAGTGGTTTTCGCGAGTTTTTAACCTTGTGGCTAATAGCTGAAAAGAACATTTTAGATAAACTATCTTCATGCGCTTTGGGTCTCGGTAGAGCAGTTCGCGGTAAGATGTTTTTAAAGCAGAACAAGCCAAAACTACATTTTTATTTTCTAACAGCCACCTGTCTATTGCAGCTTGCAATTGTAATAGCCAAGGAAGGCGATCCGCATCTTCTAAAGGAATGCCCCGACTCATTTTATCGATATTAGCTGATGGGTGAAAATCGTCGGCATCGCTGAAATCCCAATTGAGAGATTGCGCCAGCAACTTGCCAACAGTAGTTTTGCCGGAACCGGAGACTCCCATCACGATCGTAATCATGGCACTTATTTACCGAATACTTGGAACTTTATCGAGTTGTGCGATCGAGAAACCGGGTTTCTTAAGTGGCCCGATGAATCATACAATTATAAACAATTTAACAAACCCAGCCTATTTCTAATTCTAGATCAAGTTTCTTATAGAGTGGGTCTAATGAATTCCGAATAATTAACTTGACTTCTTCCCTAATTATGCGATCGTAATTTTACTGATAGTTGCTGATTATCCGATCGCACTTGCAGCTACAACATCACTGCTAACAGGCTGGTACATCGGGCCTTGGAAAGGGCGAAAGCCTTGCTGGCAATCGGCAGTCATCTTGCACAGCAAGCGGAACTGTAGCGGCGTTGGGGGTTGATTGAGGCGATCGACTTCTACGCGAACCAATTCTGGATGCTGCGAAATAATTTCAAAAATATCATCCACCAGATAGCGCTGACAATAGCCGACAATCCAGTGATCTTTAGTACACAGAAGCAGACGGGAAGGGCGCGGATTTTTAAATTCGTGGGCTAAATACAAAAGTTCGCCCACTTGAAGCCGATGAATCCGTTCAATTGCCGACTTGGAAAGGTATCGCAGTCCATCTGCAAAAAAATGGATACAGTAACGTCCATTTTCATCTGGTTCGGGACAAGGGAACACCTCAAATTTATCAGTTGCCCGTTTGCCTCCGCTGCGCGCCAATAAAGCAATTGGGTCATGTTCGTGTTCAGGGATATTCAACCACTGCACAAATTCAGGGTACTCAGGGCGCGATCGCGCCATCACTCGATTAGAAAACAACGCAAACAGTTTCTGTGAAGTGTAAACATTATTGAAATCCGGGAAAGATGGCAAAGGTTGAAACCCGCACTTAAGTTTAGCTTCTAGAACACCATTTGTATAATTGAACTGGTATTCTTTACCGTTAAATGTCAATCGACCAATCGGAAACCAAGAACCGCTGTCCGGGCTTTGCCAAGCCAAAAATAGTGTTTTCAAAGTAAATCTCCTGTCAATTCAAGTAGGGTGTGCACCTTATGTTTACTTTGAACTAAGAATATTTTTTTGCAATTTTTGCCGAGTTTTACCGTCGATTATCTCTTTGCCAACATTGGGTTTGCTGACATTAACTCGGACAAAATCGATATCATCTTTTTCGGTAAATTTGCGATCGCCATCGGAGTCTTTTCTAATTGTAACAAAAATACCGCCGCTCTTTTTATCAAATACCCAACTCATTAACTGGGTATCGGGCGGAGCGATTGCCTGAAGCGATTTGCCTGCCAAGTTAGATAAATATCCAACGATCGCGTCTGCATCGTCAAGTTTGCCATCAGCATTTGTGTCGCTATCTATGATATGAAACAACAGCAATTGATTCTGAGGCTTGCTGGATACTTTTTTTGAGGGATTTTGCTTCGGTTGATTTGTTTGTTCATTTTGATGGCTGGGATTTTCTATATCTTTTTTACCTGGCAAATATTCAAATTTAGATATTAACGCTTTTCTATTTAATAGAATATTAGATTCTCCGTTAGTTTTGTTATAAAAAATCATATTATAACCAATCATACGACGGCCCCTTGAAAAACTTAATTTTGATGAGATAGGATTGTGTCCAGATTTTTTTTCATCGCTAGATAAGATAACTGGAATCATAATATATTCTGATTCAGAGTCAACGATTAAATCGCCATAAGCAATCTGTGGCTGTGGCTTTTCTGCTTTCTTTTGTGCCCGAGTTACTGTCTTCGTTGCACTGCATGATATGGTAATAGCAATTAGGGCAAATGTGGTAGCCACTTTACGGAAAATATTATGATCGATCATGACTTTTTAGATTTGACATCGATATTTATTTTCATTTTATTCTAACTAGCCGATCGCTGTCACGTTCAGCGATAGGTAAATCCATCTAAAAAAACAGAATACCCAGATCCTCGACTTCTTTAAGAAGTGGAGGATCTAAGATTCTAAACATCGCTAACAACTTCTAACACAGGAATTCGCGCGGATCTGTGACATACCCAGTCAGCGCAGAAGCCGCCGCCGTATAAGGCGAAGCTAGATAAACTTGCGCTTCTTTATTCCCCATGCGGCCGGGGAAATTCCGGTTAGTTGTAGATACACAAATTTCTGGTTCGTTCATCCGCCCAAAAGTATCTTTCGGGCCGCCCAAACAAGCGGCGCAAGAAGGCGCTGCGGGTTCGATGCAGCCGGCAGCTAAGAAGATTTCCGAAAGGGTTTGACCATCGTATTTTGTGACAAACAAATCTTCGTAAACTTTCTGAGTTGCTGGTACTAAATAAGTCGGAACTTTGACTTGATTTCCTTTCAGAATGCGGGCGGCATTCAGAAAGTCGGAGGTTTTGCCGCCGGTGCAGGAACCGATGTAAACTCGATCGATCTTGACATCGCGGCAGTTGCGGGCTAAGTCGCGGTTGTCGGGAGAGTGCGGTTTGGCGACAACTGGTTCTAATTGGGTGACATCGTAGGTGCGATCGCTATAAAATTTAGCATCCCCATCGCTGTAAAATGAATCGAAGGCTTTATCAGTCCGCGAAGTAACGTAATCAAACGTAGTTTTGTCCGGCGCAACCGTGCCGTTTTTACCGCCAGCTTCAATCACCATATTGCACAGCGTCATCCGTTCTTCCATCGTCAAACGCTCAACTGTATCGCCCGCAAATTCCATTGTCCGGTAGTTAGCACCGGCAACGCTAATATCACCAATAATCTGCAAAATTAGGTCTTTTGCTAACAAATAATCCGGCAGTTCACCGTTGAACACAAAGCGCATGGTTGCGGGAACTTTGATTAACAGTTTGCCGGTTCCCATGATAAAAGCCGCGTCTGTATTGCCGATACCGGTGGCAAATTGTCCGAAAGCGCCGGCATTGCAGGTGTGGGAATCGGTGCCGAAGAGCACTTCCCCTGGTCTGGTGTGGCCTTCTTGTGCTAGGGCGATGTGGCAAACTCCTTTGTAGTCGGGATTTGCTTTGAAGTCCGATCGATCCGTGATGTCGTAAAAGTATTTTATCCCTTGTTCTTTGGCAAAATCGCGGAGAATATCGACGTTGCGGTTAGCGCGTTCGTCGTTCGTGAAAATGTAGTGGTCAGGAATGAGGACGATTTTGTCAGGGTTCCAGACTTTAGCATTCTCACCGAATTCGCGTTTGAAAACGCCGATGGTGCCGGGCCCGCAGACATCGTGGGTCATCAACACGTCTGTTTCTACCCAAATATTTTCTCCGGGCTCGACTTTAGTGCGGCCTGATGCTTTGGCTAATATTTTTTCGGTCAGAGTCATTCCCATAGTGCGATCGCTCTTTTTTATTAGATGCTACATAGTGTATTGTACGAAATATCGCCTGATGTTGAGAGGAAATTTATTATGAATATGAGCGTCTTCTCCTCAAAGTGGGAGTACGCCTGATTGTGAAGTTATTGTTCATCCGCCAAAAACTTATTTAGTCAAGCGCCAGCGAACTATTAGTTTTAATGAAAGGTCAAGGAAAGTTTATTGCAGTATTAGTAGACTTATAAAATCCCACTTTTTCACTAGGATTAAAGGCTAAGCTGTCAAACATCTAAACTGCATTAACTAAGTTACCTTTATTTTTTATTTTTCGGTTCCATTTCATAATTAGT
>NZ_JAUBOX010000085.1:12033-30267 GCF_036700445.1 Microcoleus sp. T3_B1 | reverse complement strand
TGCCTGTTCCACAAGAAAATTCACTCTTTGTGGAACAGGCATCTTGCCTGTTAAGCGAGAAAGGTGCAAGATGTGAGTTTCAACCGACTTTCGCTATGAGACAGGGGTTTTAAGCTGTTGTGCATTTAAATTGTATATTTCGAGTTCCGATCAAAAATCGCCAAATCCTCTCCCCCTCTCCCCCTCTCCCCCTCTCCCCCTCTCCCTCTCTAATACCATAGGCAATCTAGATGCAACACAGCTTAACCCCTGGCGGACTGTTGGTTTAACTCTAAATATAGCTGCTAGCTTGACGGGTGAACATTGAGCAGTAAATTCCGTTTGATGCTATCAATTCGTCGTGAGTTCCTATTTCTGCTATTTTACCGTTTTCCATGACGGCGATACGATCGGCAATTTTTGCTAATCCCAATCTGTGACTGATTACTATTGTTGTTTTCCCGGCGGCTATTTGGCGGAAGATGCTGTAAATTTCGTGTTCTGTCTTGGGGTCGAGGGCGGCGGTTGGTTCGTCAAAAATGAGCACTTCGGCTGTAGAAAGCCGCATTAAGGCGCGGGCGATCGCAATTCTTTGCCACTGTCCCCCCGATAAGTCTATGCCGTCTTCTAATTGTTTCCCCAACGGTGTCTCTAAACCTGCGGAAAGACTATTGACTTTTTCGCGAATTCCTGCTTCGGAAATAGCTTCGTTAATTGCGGTGTCATCTGACAGTGAAAGCAAGTCGCCGAAACCGACGTTTTCGCGGACTGTGGAGGGGAAACGGGCGTAATCTTGCATGACGACGGCGATGCGCGATCGCACGTATGCTAGAGAGTACGATCGCAAATCTTTGCCGTTCCAGGCGATCGTACCGCTTGTCGGGTCGTACAGGCGGCCGAGGAGTTTGCCAAGGGTTGTTTTACCCGCGCCATTTTCACCAACAAGCACTAGCATTTCACCCGGATTAATGGTTAAGTTGATATCTTCAACCGTGCTTTTATTGCTACCGGGATAGCAGAAAGATAGATGCTTAATCTCGATGCCAATTTTATCTTTTGTGGCACGGGCATCTTGCCCGCCATCTGGTAAACTCGGCAGGCGAGATGCTACATCTCCAAGCGGCGACTGCAATTCTGGCTTGAGTTCCAACAGTTGAAAAATCGGACTAACGCTGAGAGAGATATCGTACAAATTAGTAGAAGTGCTAATCAGCATATGCAAACTTTGCTTTACTTGAACAATCAAACCAGAATAGAGTGCTAAATCGCCCAAAGTATAGCGACCACCCAAAGCTCCCATTACTACATAGATAAATGGCAAAGCCACTCCGATTCTACTAAACATCGACCAGAAAAGTACAACAAAAGCTCCTTTTTTTCGGATTTGCTGCATCTCGCTAAAAAATTGCAAAAACTGATCCTGCCAGCGTTTGAGCCAAAGTTCCTGCAAGCCAAACAAACGCAATTCTTTAGCATATTCTTCGTCTGTCAAGACTCTAGCGGATAAGTTCATTTCGCGGCTGATTTTAGCTTGCTTTCTTTGAACTCTCCAGATGATTCGGCTATATTTTCTTTGGGTATAAATTGAGGGAGATGATGAGATTAACATCAGCAATGGCACCCACCAAGCTATTGCAGCAGCAAGGCCTATCGATGGAATAAATATAAAAATTCCCGTGATAGTCATGCTGATGGTAAAGGCTAGTTGCTGTATTTTGGCTACGCCGCTTTTTGCTAGTTCTACTATATTTAATAGTTCCGGGTTTTCAAAGAGGGCAATATCGTCGAAATTGGCGACTTTTTCGAGGACTTTTCCTTCGACAAAGCCTTGAACGCGATCGCGCAAAGATGTCGCGACAAAAGAGTTCATTGTGTCTAGGGCATCGCCGACTAACTTGAGACTTAAGACTCCGCCAATACTCCACAGCAAGATTGGCCGGGAAAGCATCAAAGCAAAGGGCTGTGCTGTTTGGGTTTGCGACAACAACCTAGATACTTCATCAATGATTAATTTATCTAAAAAAAGCACGGCAGATGGGGCAGCACCGCCGATGATGTTGAGTATTATTAAATTGCGGAGTTCTATTGGTGCGGCTTTGATTATCAGGCCCAAGCTGCGCCACAAAGCTTGGAATGTGGTAATTTGGATGGGTTGCATAGTTTGTGGGTAGGTGTCGGGTCTACTCATCCCCGGATGATATATTATAACAAGCGATAAATTTTCGCCTGACGCACCTACAGATTACTTGAGTTAGTTTACTCTGCTCATCCAAGTATTTTGTTGAGCAATTAAAAAATTATTCATCTCTCAATTATTCGGACATTTTTTTAATTTCATTTGTTTGTTCTAAATTAGACATTTCACTTGGTAAAGCAGCAATATTTAGTTGTGATATTTCTTCTGACATTTCTTTAATTGCTTCTATTACAGCGTCCTTGTCTGTAATTTCACGACTTTGATGACGTTTCTTCCTGCCACAAATAGCAACTTTCACAGTAAGCTTATAGCGATTAGAACAATAATTTGTATCTTCATATTCATTGATTAGGTCTTCATCCTCATTGATTAGGTCTTCATCCTCATTGATACTATAACCATTGTAAAAAATCGAGTTCTTGTTAAACCCATGAACACTATTATTCTCAGAATTATCGTCATTTAAATTATCCTCTAAATCTATAGAATCCCAAGGGTCATTAGTATTGTCAGCTAAATCATTGTCAGCTAAATAATCTTCTAGAGCTACACAATTCAAATGAATTCGATTGGTATTATCATCTAAATCATCGTTATCTAAATCATCGTTATCTAAATCATCGTCATCTAAATCATCGTTATCTAAATCATCGTCATCTAAATCATTGTCATCTAAATCATTGTCATCTAAATCATTGTTATCATCATCTTGTTCATCATCCCTATCAACTGTCTCTGTAGGTACAGGATTGGGTAGAAGTGTTAATCGTGGCAGTGTTAATTTCTGATGCTCAACTATATTTATAAATGCAGAACTACAAATCTCTCCAAAATTGCCAGTTATTGTAACTTGACCGATACTTTTTCCAGCAATAAATTTACCATCTGAATTTATCTTGCCACTTGTTGCACGCCAGATGATATTTCCAGGCATCATCAGATCCCCTTGCTGATCAAATCCTTTCGCACTAAAAGTTAAATTCTGATTAGGCTTAAGCTGTGCTTCTTTAGGATAAATTTCTAATCGTCTCAATACAGGAACTACAACAACTTCAACAGAAGCACTAATTTTAGCTGCATTAATAAATAGTTGACCCGCCAAGTCGAGAATCCGAGCGACAATATTAAAGATGTTTTTGTGTAACCAGGCATCTATATCAAAACCAAGAATATCGGTTGCTTCATTTGTCGAATCTGTTTCTATATTTTCGGCTTTTTCTGTTTGTTCACCAGTCGTAAAATTAGTTTTTACAAGCTCGACAGCCGATTTGAGTATGAAATTATTTTGGGTAAAATTAACAAATGAAAATACACGATATAAAAGCCTCATGTATATTCCCAAGATTAAGAGTTTAGCCCTTACCCCAGATTCCGATATTTCAGTAACATTAGCTGTTACCTTAAATGTACCTTTCGCATTACTAGCGGCAGTAAAATTACCGCTTTGGTCAATTTTTCCACCTGTTGTTTCCCAAGATATTTTTCCAGTATCTATTCGATTGCCATATTGGTCTATGCCTATTGCTGTAAATTTTTGGCATTCATCAGGCTGAAGTTTTACTATTTTTTGAGGAGAAATTTCTAATCGTCTTAAAACTGGGAGTAACGTAACTTTAACTGATTGACTAATTCCTTTAACTGTCGCAGTAACCGTAACTTCTCGCTTTTCATAACCTCCTATAAAAGTTCCATTGCCGTTAATTCTTCCCCCTTGAGTACATTGCCAATATACTTGATTAATCTGTATTGGTTCATCTTGTTGATCGAATCCGATCGCATCAAAAGTAAAATTCTGTTCAGGTTTAAGTGCTACTTCCTTCGGAAAAATTGATAAATATCTCAAGATAGAAACTACTTCAATATCAGCAAAAGCACTGATATTGTATTCAGTAGCAGTAGCAGTTAGTCTAAACTTACCTTTAGCATTATTTCCAGCTACAAAATTGCCATTTTGGTCAAGTGTTCCACCGCCACTACTTCCTGACCAAGTAATTTTCCCAGTTTGTATATTGTTACCATATTGATCTAATCCTTTAACTTCAAACTGAAAGCTCTGACCAAACTCTAGTTGAGGTATTGAGGACGTAATAATTAGTTCTGTTAGCTTCGGAGGTTCAATAATCGTAATTGGGATAACTCGACGAATAGAACGGACTGAAGCGATAATTTCAAAGTTTCCTTGCTTGTTGACAGCTATAAAATAGCCAGTTTGGTCAATTATTCCACCGCCGCTACTTGTTGACCAAGTAATTCTCTCAGTTTGTATGCTGTCACCATATTGATCTACTCCCTTAACTTGAAACTGAAAACTCTGACCAAACTCTAATTGAGGTATTGAAGATATAATAATTAGTTCTGTTAGCTTCGGAGGTTCAATAATCGTAATTGGGATAATTCGACGAATTGAACTGACTGAAGCTATGATTTCAAATTTACCTTGCTTGCTTTCAGCTATAAAATTGCCATTGTGGTCAATTTCCCCCCCTCCGCTTACTTCCCACAATACAGTTTCCGGCATGGGATTTCTGCGTTGATCTAAAACTTGTGCTGTAAATTGTTGCGTTTTACCAAACTCTAAAGTAATCCTAGAAGGAGTAACAGAAATCTCAGTGATTCTAGGGGGCTGAATAATAGTAATTGTGACAGAAGTCTCAAAAATTCCTATCTTTGCTTTAACTTCAAATCTTCCTTCCCGTTGACCTGCTGTAAATAAACCTTGTTTGATTTTACCGCCAGTAGTTTCCCATTCAACATCTTTATCGTTAAGGTTGATATCTCTATTATTCTGGTCTAAACCTTGGACAGTAAAATATTGAACTTGACCACAAGTGAGTGCTTGGGAAATTTCATGAATAACAATCTTGCTTAATTTTGGATAAGAACATCCCTTAATAGCATGAAGTGGTTTTCCTGTTTGTGGTTCCAATAATGTTACCCAATCTTTCCCTGCAACAGCCAAAGTTTTTCCATTAGGACTAACTGCTACAGAGCTAATAAAATCAGGCTGCTCTGGTAAAGTGTAGATGACTTTATTATAATTATATCTTAAATCAAAGATTTTAATTTCTCTGGAAATACCTACTACAAGTATATTTTGATTGATATTACAAGCTAGAGAATTAATTGATTGATTATTTGGGTAAGTCTTGGTGCATTCTAAATTTTGAAGAGGTAGTACAGAAACACCTCCATTATCTGCTGCGGCAACAATAATTCTACCTAATACCCAAGCCCCTACAGCTATAGGCCCTCCTAATGAAAACCCTGCGACAGTAGCTGCTACATCTACTAAACCTTTACCCAAAACTGAACCTGATTGATTTGAAGATTCTTCTCCAGATTTTGATTGCCAAAATTTGACAACACCATCACGACTTCCACTAATTAAGGTTGTGTTGTCTGAAGTAATATTTAAAGATTGAATCCAAGCTGAATGCCCTTCAATACTGCGTATGAGTTTACCGCTATCTAAATTCCATAAGGTGATTTTATTATTAGTGCTTCCACAAGCGATAACTTTTCCATCATGGCTAATACATAAGCTCAAAACAGAAGATAGTTCCTTTTCATTTTTTATGGTTTTACTTAGCTTACCTGTATTTAGCTCCCATATTTTGATGGTTTTATCTGTGCTACCGCTAACAATTTTTTTTCCGTCAGCAGGGATAGCAACAGCAGTAATCCAACTAGAATGATCATTGAGCGTGCGAATAACTTGCCCTGTTTTTAAATTCCATACCTTAATATTTTTATCTGCACTTCCGCTAACCAAGGTATTGCCATCAGGACTAATAGCAACTGACAAAACCCAGTGCGAATGTCCTTCAATACTACGAATTATTTCCCCTGTTTGCAAATTCCATACCCAAATCTTTTTCCAACTGCCTCCTACTAAAATAGTAGTATCTGGACTTATTGCTAGACAAGTAATAACATCTGTTGGGCAAGGTGTTAAGCTTTCAGGTGTATTGGCCCTCAAATAAGAATTATCACCACGAAAAACTCTGTAGGCAAATTGTTTAACTCTGTCTGATTGATCTTTGATAGACTGTTCAATCAATAGTTCTAAACCTTGTTGACCATAATTGAGAGTCTCTGATAAAGCAGCAAGTCTTTCTTGCTCACTTGGACTAGATAACTGCTTCTTAACTTGTTCAATTGTTGTAGACATTCTATTTCTCTCCCAATCATTCACTTTCTGATTTTTTGGCAGCGACAAGCAACTAATTAGCTAGGTGATAGGGTTCTCCCGTAAATGTGGTAATAATAAAATTTCATGTATATTATAACAGATTATGAGTTAATCATAGTAGATGATGATAACATAATTTCTCTTTATCCTCAATTTTCCCAGGTTGAAAATTTATGAGTGCATTCATAGCTCGTTCCAAACTGGGCGAATTAGTCTGTGCTGACGCCACCTGCCAACTTTCATTGACAAACTCGATCAGTGGACGGTTGTAGTCTTTACCAATTTTAGCCGTACTATTAGGAGCGGGGACGATCGCATCCCGCAGATTTCGCTTCTTTGACTTTTTAGCCAAATTGATTAAAAGCTGCTTGGGGTCAGGAATTCGATCCGCGTCGCCAGGAGGAATCAAGTCTACTGAAATACCCAGAAATTCGGCAAATGCCGATCGATGTGCAAGTAACCACGCTTCCACTTCTTTAACAGCAATCCGAAACAGCAGATTAGGATGTTTTGGTTGAGTTAACCACTCCGAAATAATTACTAGGGGACATTCTGCGTTATCCAAATCAGTTAATACTAAGTATGGCATTCCCTTTGCCGCATAATTTAATCCAGAAATAATCTTTTTAATTTTGCCATATCCTCTCTGATTCAAGCACTGTCCCACTGAAAAGGGACGTTGAGACTGTTTGAGCATTTGTTTAAGAACTGCTTCACTCAGTACATCCTCAAACACTAGATTGATGGGAATATCTGTCATTTGAATAAACTGAGTTGTTCGATCGCGGGCGGTGCTGTCAGAGGAAGTGCAGCATCAGCTATGCTTAAACCTCCTTCTAATAGCATTTTGATTTGTTCATTACTTGAAGCAAGTTTTACCTGAGTTCCTTCAGGAGTCGGTGTCATAAGCAGCACCTCTTCGCCGCCAATGCCTTTGTCTGAGAGCAAATCAGCACTATGGGTACTAAGAATAACCTGTCGCTTTCTCGGACGCTGAAGGCGATAAATCAGAGAGGGTAGATTGCTAACAATCGCCGAATTTAAGGAAAGTTCTGGTTCTTCTAATAACAATAATGAATCGGATTCTAACAGTGACCAGAGTAAACCAATTAACCGTAACGTTCCGTCAGAAAATTGGTCTTCCCGTTGTTTTCCTGCTCCGGGCCGCCAATGTTCGTAAACCGCTTCCAAATGCGGAACCCCCATCACATCTTTGGTATCTGTGAGGTTTTTCAATTGTGGGACAGCCAGCTTTAAAGCATCTTCTATTTTTTTCAAGCGCGATTTTCTGGTTTTTTCGGGAGTTTTAGCAACTCGCTCTAAAAAAGTTCTCCCAAAAGGATCTTCGGAAAGTCCAGGGGTAGCAAAAGCTTCGGGATGGCGGACTAACTGAGGAATTAAATGTAAATATAAAATCGCTTCTAAAAATTTAGGAATTTCTCTAAATTCTGCATTGGCATTAATTTGCTCTAAATAAGTCTGGGTGAGACGTAGCTCATCGTTGTCATCTTCTTGAGTAGGGCGATTGACAATTTGCTCCTCGCCTTTCCAAACTCGTTCGTAGGCAACAATCGGCTCATTTTTCCCCCCTTTTCTCTGTTTAATTCCCAGCCCATACCTCCATAATGGCTGTTGGGCATTAGATTCGGAAAGGTGAATTTCTATTTCTACATCTGGATAACGGCGCGCATAAAGACTGCGAATTTTTGAGACGCCACCTCGATCGCTCACGGCTTTCTGCAATCCGCCTCCTGCTTTAGCCAGATCCCGCAAAAAGCGCAATGAATCGAGAAAGTTTGACTTACCACAAGCATTAGGGCCTACCACAAAAACGCGATCGCGCAAATCAACATTCACTGACTGAAAATTGCGCCAATTTTTCAGAGCTATATGGGAGATAATCATTAAACCTCTTTAGTGATAGGTAGATGAATAATTTGGTCTTGATATTCATTGATAAAAGAACATTCAGCAATCAAAATTAATTCATCGATGTTTTGCCCTATACTTAAATTCGCATTTAAAATAAATATCCCAGGGATATGACGATTGGCTTGCAAATGATCGTTTAAGTGAACGGGCATGGATTTGCGGTTATTCGTGACTAGGATAAAGTCATATTTTTCACACCATTCTAAAATTTCCGGGTCTTTAGTTCCTTTTGCTGGTATGGAAGGTTCGCCAATGACCCGAATAATTAATCCTACTTGTTTGCTCCGAATTTGATTAGGATAAATCGGGTCAATATTTTCATCCATGAGATACTTGAGTGCCATTTTTTTTATTTCTTTCTTCCTTGATTTTTTGGAGCCTGACCGAAGCTGGATGAGGGTTTAATTCTTGAGCTTTTCGCTGTTCGTGCGACCATTCGAGCCAGTCTGCGATGTATTTATCTAAGGCAGCTTTATTGTTCAAATAATACAAAATTGTCGCATAAACTTGATCGAGGGTCAAAGTGTAAAAGTGTTTTAAAATTTCCTCTGGTGAACGTTGCTGATAAATATATTCATAGAGGATGCTTTCTATTCCTACTCTTGTGCCTTTTACTCGAATGTCATCATCGGCTAAAAACTCAAAATATTCTTCTATTAGCATGGTTTATTTATCCATCTGTTGATTCTTGTTGAGCGGGAGCGTCTCGCTTGCAAGGTACAAGCTCCCACTCTTATGATAACTGATTAACTGGACATGATAGAACATCCACAGGGCAATTTTCTCGACCTTCCCAGACTCTATGTTTCCTGCTGTCATCGCCGCCATCTCAAAACTCAACCCCACAGACAGGCAATATTCCATCCTTATCCCTACATTATCCAAATGTCAAACGCCGCACCGTACCATCATCTGTAGATCGCTGTTCGCCAACGCCAACAACTTCCACAATAACTTCGCGTTCTGATATCAAAAATTGACCCTCCCGCGCGGCAATTTCAACGATGATTTTGTCCCCTTCCAAATACACGTTGTAATTAGTCGTAGCCCAGACACCTTTTTCGTGTTCAAAACTGTGTCCGTCGTCCTCATAAAGCGTCCATTCACCGCTTCCGGGCCAAATTCGCATTTTTAATGACTCAAGCGGTTCTTCGCTGACAAATTGCCTCACAGGTGCGATCGCAATTATGCCCCCGCCCCGCACGTAAAGCGGCATTCTCTCCAAAGGTGCATAAGCTAAAATGTGCGTCGGGCCCTGATAGCATTCACCCGTCCACCAATCGTACCAAGTCCCCTCCGGCAAATACACGGCGCGGTGTTCAACTCCCGGGCGGTAAACAGGTGCAGCCATCAGCGACGGGCCGAGTAATACTTGATCGTAAAGGTGATAAGTTGCCCGATCGCGCGGAAAGTGATACAGTAACGGTCGCAAAATCGGCGTTCCCGTCGTCGCAGCTTCCCAAAACAACGTGTAAATATAAGGCAACAACTGATAGCGCAAATTGATGTATTCGCGGCAAATCTTCTCAGTGCGATCGCCAAAAACCCACGGTTCGTGCTGCGCCGTACTCATCGCCGAATGACCGCGCATCAAGGGATACAGCATCCCCACCTGCATCCACCGCGCGAACAATTCAGCGGTTGCATTCCCCGCAAAGCCGCCGATGTCGCAACCGACAAACGCCACGCCGGAAAGCCCCATATTGCAAAGCATTGGTAGCGACATTTCTAAGTGCTCCCACTGCGATTGATTGTCGCCCATCCACACCGACGAGTAACGCTGAACGCCCGCAAAACCCGATCGCGTCAGCACAAAAGATCGATCGCCTGATCGCACTTTTTGCAACCCCTCAGCACAAGCTTTCGCCATCATCAACCCATACAGATTGTGGGTTTCGGCGTGGGTAGCGCGATCGGATTCCGGGCCTTGCGGTGCATCCAGGGGAAAGCTGATGTGTTCGCCGCCGTCACCAAAAGGCCGTTCTGCGATCGCAGGTTCGTTCATGTCGTTCCAAATCCCCGCAATCCCAACATCTGTCAGCGTTTTGTGCAATTCGCCCCACCACTGCCGCACCTCCGGCCGCAGGAAGTCGGGAAACACCGCTTTGTCCGGCCAAACGTAACCGTGGAATAGCTTTCCCTCTGCGGTGCGGACGAAATAGTCATTCTCCACACCGCGATCGAATATTTCATAATCTGCTTCCGGTTCGTACTTGACACCGGGATCGACAATCGTGACAACCTTAAAACCCGCTGCTTTCAAGTCTGCGATCAGTTTCGCCGGATCGGGGAAACGCTTCGGGCTCCAGGTAAAAACGCGGTAGCCGCGCATATAGTCGATGTCGAGGTGGATGACATCGCAGGGAATCGCCCGATCGCGAAATTCCTTCGCCAACTCGCGCACAATGTCCTCGGATTCGTAACTCCAACGGCATTGGTGGTATCCCAGCGCCCATTTTGGCGGAAGCGGCATCCGGCCGGTTAACTGGGTGTAGGTGGCGATAATTTGGGCGGGTTCCGGGCCGTAAATGATGTAGTAGTCGAGTTCCGGGCCTCTGGTTTCCATCCGCAAAACCCCCGGTTGTTCCGCGCCGATATCGAATTGACTCCAAAATGTCGTGTTGAAGAAAATGCCGTAAGCGCGATCGGGATTCAGGGCGATGTAAAATGCGATCGCCTGGTACATTTCATCGGTGAGGGAATTGTAGTCAAGGGAGTCGGTTGTCCAGTTTGTCTTGACTTCGGAGAGTTTGTCGAGAAACCCGGTACGTTCGCCGAAACCGTAGAAGTGTTCGTCTGCTTCGATGCGTTTCCAGCCTGCGGTTGCGCCTGCGCGCCATCCCATACTAGGATCGCAGTCGCTAGCAAAGGGTTTTCCCGATTTGTCAAAGCATTCGATGGAAGTGCGATCGCGCTTGACTGAAATCGTTATTTGTGATGTTTCAATTTCTATTTTTTCGTCTGTTTCTCGCACTTCAAATGGTATAATTTCCCACTCTTCGTCAGGGACAGTTATTGAGTACGATCGGCTTTCAACCCCCCCTTGCCCCCCCTTACTAAGGGGGGGTTGGTCTATAATTTCTTCCTCCCCCTTGTAGGGGCGGTGCCCCCGTGCCCGCCCTAGTTGGGGGGGGTTTGGGGACATTCGCACTCGGATTAAATTCGGTGCGAGGATGCTGATATTTAGGGAGGAATTGGTACAGTTGAAGTGAATTGTGCGTGAAGCGCAGCTATCCCGTAGGGAATCGGTTTTATCGATCGATTGTACAGAGCCAATAATTGACCAAGGCTGTTCGGTTGTTTGGAGTTTTCCGAAGTATTGCGGCATACACTCTGACTCGAAATATTATCGATTTTGCTATGAGCAGTTAAGGGTTGTCATCTGGCAAAAGGCTGAACTATAGCCAAACTGAGTATTCCCCACCCGTAGCCAGGGTATAATGGGCGACAAGGAGCCGACATTAAGTTGGATGAGGTACTCTGAAGATGGCTAAAGACATTTACCACAATACGGTGAGAACGGCTCTAGAAAATGATGGTTGGACGATTACTAACGATCCCTTAACCTTGAAGATAGGAGGACGCTCGGCTTATATAGATTTGGGTGCACAGAAGTTATTGGCAGCAGAGAAAGAAGGTCAGCGGATTGCAGTGGAGGTGAAAAGCTTTATCGGCCCATCACCCGTACATGATTTGGAGCAGGCGCTAGGTCAATACATCATGTATTCACAAGTTTTGGAGCGTCAGAATTCGGCGCGTTTGTTGTACTTAGCCATTCCAGAAAGCGTGTTTTTAGATTTTTTTTCAGAGGAGCTGCCACAATTAATGGTTGAAATTAATCACTTAAAATTGCTAATTTTTGATGCGAACACAGCGGAGGTTAGAAGATGGATAACTTAGAGTTTTATCGGCAAACTATCGAGACCATTTTAAGAAAGTATGCAGAAATTCCCTATTCTTTTGGAGAAATCGATCAGCACTTAATTGTCGATCGCGATCGCAATCACTTTATGCTGTTTGATGTGGGTTGGCAGCAAAAACGGCGAGTGCATGGATGTATAACTCACGTCCAAATTATTGATGACAAAATTTGGATTCAACGCGATGGCATTGAGGATGGGATTACAAATGAGCTAGTCGAAGCCGGGATTGGGAAAGATCAGATTGTCTTGGGGTTTCAACCGCCCAACGCCCGCCCTCATACGGGATATGCGGTGGCATGATGTTGCCGGCGATAGAGTTAAAAACCTGTACTTCACCGAAAAAACAATCAGCGTCGCTCTCATGGATGGCCGAACAATTACTGTAATTTACTAAATCTACTTAAGGAATGAAAAATAAAGAAGGTGACTAATAGAGCAATAGTTTACCTTGGATCAAGGCTTCTGGGGTTTAATTGTGCAAGTTATTGATTTTTCATTCCTAAGCTGTTACGCATTTAAAATAGTATTGTAGGGTGCCACGGGCCGCAGCGTTTTTCTTGCCTAATAAGTGAGCGAGCTGACGAACCCTACAGGCTACTTCCTTCGCCTCTTCGGGGTTCATTATATCCGGCAAAAAACAAAGTGGAGCTTTCGCTTCACCCTTACGAAATCTCCACTTTTATCACTATTATAGTGGCTGCAAAAACCCTGTTGCATTCACTCGATCTTACTTGTACAAAACAGCCTCTTTCAAAGTCGCGATCTTACCTAGCGCTTCATCGAGATCCTCTTGGGACGCGCCGTGGGCAACTATTGCATCTGTCAAATGCTTCACAATTGCATCAAAGTGTTCAGGCTGTAAATTCAAACCTGCGTGTGCTTTCTCCATTGAACGGCCTGAGTATTGCTTGGGGCCGCCGAGGGCATAAGAGATAAAAGCAGTTTGATGGCGGCGCTGCTTTTCCATATCTGTATGATCGAAGAAATGGCTCACTATCTCGTCAGCCAAAACATCGCGGTAAAAATCATCCACCATCTCTTTAATGGCTGGCTCTCCACCCATTTTTTCGTACAATGTTGTTGCCATATCGTTTCAGCGAGTTATTTTTTTCCCTTACTCTTTAATTATAGCTGGCAGCTTGGCTTTTTTCCACTGTGAAATGTTAATTTAATCTGAAATAATTACTTAGTAACTGTTGCGACTGCTGGTATTTTTTAGACCACATTCTCTAATTGTAAACTTTATTAACGTTCTCTCGCCAGTTAGATATTGTCGATCGCCCTCCCAGCATTTTGACCTAATGCACGGATTGCTTGTTTTAGCAAGATGTTTCCTATACACCACCAACACGCATCTGTTTTCCAGCTAGCAAACTCAAGAAATCGGTGATAAAACAGAGGCCGGATGCGATCGCCCAAATTAGGCTTGCCCCTGCAATTGGACAAGTTAAAATAAATGGGCGATCGGCTGCTGAGCGGCATCATGTATAATAGAATTGCAAATATAATCGAATCACCACAACGATCGCCTGTATACTGATATTCTGCCGTTGCTAGTCGGTTGCGACACTTCCGGGCGATCGCCCGCAGTTAAGAAAAACCTTTGACTTAAGTACGCGGACTGAAATCAAGATTATTATGTCCTCTGCGAGGAACGAAGCAATCCCAACTCTGAGCGATTGCTACATTTCTATCTGCTGTTTCCTTAAACTTTGATGATTTTTGAGTGCCTTGAAATACTATAGCCAACATCCTAACGCTTTCTCGATCGACTACCTCAACGACTTGCGAGGAGCAATTCTAGCCTCCCCTTATCTAGCAATCAACAACCTCAATCGCGATTTCATTGGCACAAAAGGGTTTTCCGTAGTGTTTCAACGTGCGGAAATTGCTGAAGTAGAACGGCGGTTCCCTTTGTTCAAACCCTATCTAGACCAAGCATTACTGCCTGAATGCAATGCTTTTTACCTCAACCCTTTGTTGCTGGGTGAAGGTTCCCGCGTCGATCCGCATATCGATCGATCTTTGCGATCGTACTGCAAAACAGTTGAACCTCCCGCAGCCGTCAGCGTTTTGTACGTGCAAGTACCGCCCAACTTGCAAGGGGGAGAATTGATACTGCGGCGCAACAAACAGCAAGTCGGGCAGATTAAGCCGCAAGCCAACTCGCTGATATATTTTCAAGGAGACTTGACTCACTCTGTCAACGCTGTTAAAAGTACCGGAACTCGTTTGAGTTTGGTTTGCGAACAGTACAGTTTGAGCGAAACAGAACTGCAAGATATTCCAGGATTCACAGTGGAATCTAGGGCGGTGAAAGCAAAAATTAAGTAAGGTTTATTATGTCAAAATAATAGCATTTTTGACAAGCCCAATGTCTTCCCAACAAGGAATTACTGTCCAACTATCTACAAAACAAACTTAAATACCCAGATATATCTTGGGCGCTTGTTTATACCAGTAAAAAAAAAATGCCACTGTAGGGCGGTGAATCAAACCCTTAGTTCATTAGTCGTTGCCAATTCTTTAATCTCAGGCCTTACGCAACAGTCACAAGACTTTTAGGTATGTGGTTGCGCTCGACTCGCTCTTAGGATATCAAATAGTGCTGAAGCGCAACAAGATACCTTTGTTTAATGTGCCAGTTGTGTAAGTCCCAATACGCTTGGGTTAACACTGTTAATTCCCCGGAGATCCCCCTCGCATACCCCCTACTCCCCCTGATTGTTGGGGAGTAGGGGTTGACTTTGAGCAACTTCTTGTCCCCCCCTTTGTAGGGGCGGTGCCCCCGTGCCCGCCCTCTTGGTTAGGGGGGATCGATCTTAACTGAACCGTATTGGTGTAAGTCATGTTTTTTAAGGATTGCATATTTCTGCGATCGCTTTTTCTTCGGGATGATTAGCAATATAATTGCTCAGCCATTGGCAACTCAGTTTCATTAAACTATCTACATCAAGTTCCAAATTCCAGATCCTTAAAGTAGAATCATCGCTGGCAGAAACAAGAGTTTTGCCGTCGGGACTGATGTTAACGTCATTAACTTGATCGCTATGTCCCTCAAAAGTTTGTAGGGGCACCGCCTCCAATCCAGTTTTGCTGTCTGCTACATTCCACAGTTTAATTGTGCGATCGAAACTTGCAGATGCTAAAATTTTGCCGTCGGGACTGAAACTAATGCTTTTTACCCAGCTTCCGTGTCCTCGGATAGTTTTGATTTCGGTGTCTGTTTCTGCATTCCACAATTTAATGGTGCTGTCATCGCAGGCGGATGCTAAGATTTTGCCGTCGGGACTGAAACGCAGGCTGGTAATTCGGCTGTTATGGGCTCTCAGAATCATTCTTGGGGTAGATTCTAAATTGTTTAAATCCCAGAAAAATATTGTGCGATCGTTCCCTGCGGATGCTAAAGTTTTGCCATCGGGACTGAATGTGACACTTCTAACTCTTTCGAGATGTCCTGTGAAGGTTTTGATTTGGACACCGCTTTCTAGATGCCACAATTTAACAGTTTTATCGCTTCCTGCTGATGCTAAGATTTTACCGTCGGGACTGAAAACAACGCTGTCAATTCCCCTCAGATGTCCTGAAAGAGTTTTGATTTCGGTGCCCGTTTCTAGGTTCCACAATTTAATAGTTTTATCGCTTCCTGCGGATGCTAAAATTTTGCCGTCAGGGGCGAAACTGACGCTGGTGACGGCACCTTGATGTCCTAGAAAAGTTTTGATTTCGCTGCCGTTTTGTGCATTCCACAATTTAACAGTGCGATCGCTGCTACCGGAGGCAACAGTTTTGCCGTCGGGCGAGAAACTCCCACTGAAAACCTGACGGCGGTGACTTTCCAGAACTTTCGGTTCGATGCCGGTGAGGTTCCAGAGTCGTACCGTGCGATCGGTACCTGCCGTTGCCAAAGTGCGGCCGTCGGGACTGAAACTAAGGCTGACAACCCTGCCGGTGTGTCCTTTGAGCGTTTGCGGCTCGATGTCTCCTAGCTGCGATAAATTCCACAATTTGACGGTGCTGTCTTCGCTAGCGGTAGCCAGGGTTGGGCTGTTGCTGCCCAGAGGACTGAATTTGACGTTCCAGACTTGTCGGCTGTGGGCTTGCAGGGTTTTGAGGAGAGTCAGGTTTTGGACATCCCACAGCTTGACTAAACCGTCTTCACCAGCGGATGCGAGGGTTTTGCCGTCGTCGGAGAAACTAACACTTCTGACAGCATTGGTATGGCCCGTCAGCGTTGCGATTTCCGTTCCGTCTGCTGGATTCCAAAGTTTGACAGTGCGATCGCTACCCGAAGATGCGATCGCCAACCCGTCGGGCGAAAAAGTGACGCTTGTTGCCCAGCCCCTATGCCCAGTAAAGGTTTGGAGCAAAGTGCCGTCTGCTGGATTCCAGAGTTTGACAGTGCCGTCGGAACCCGAAGATGCGATCGCCAACCCGTCGGGAGCAAAACTGACTCCTCTCACCCAGCCCCTATGCCCCGTAAGCGTTCTAATTTGTGTGCCGTTTTCGATGTTCCAGAGTTTGATAGTAGCATCGTCGCTAGCAGATGCGATCGTCTTGCCGTCAGGTGAGAAACTGACAGTCCAAACGTTGTCTCCGTGCCCGGTGAGCGTTCTGAGTAAGATGCCGTCGGGGTTCCAGAGTTTGACGGTATCGTCTTCGCTAGCGGATGCGAGGATTTTGCCATCGGGCGAGAAAACGACGTTTCTGACGTTAGCTTGGTGGCCAAGGAGCCGATCGCGCTCTCGGATGCTGTAAATTGCTTGTTGGAGGGCGATGGATACTTGCATCTTAGTTTCGGATTTTGCCGGACTCAATGCCTCTAATTTTTTAAGTTTATGTGCTGCAAGCAGTGCTTCGATCAGTGCTGGAAAAGGGTTTGAGGCTAAAGTTGTCTTTGACGACAAACTTTCGAGGACTATTTTGGTTTCTGCGAGTTCTCGATCGGCTTTAATTACTTGCAATTGTACGGCGATAGCTGCTGCTAAAGATATCCCTAAAATTGTCGAGCCGATCGCAATTATTTTTCTAGCTTGTTTTTTAGCTAACGTTAACTCTGTTTTAGCTTGATGCTGGGCCAGACTTAAAGTTTCATTAGCTTGTGTCAATATTTGACTTTCCTCAGCTTGCAGTGCAAAAGCCAATTCAACTTCTCGCTTTTCCAAATCCTGAGCCGCCGCTAAAAAGCGGTAATCGAGATGGCTTAAACTTTGATATTTTGCCCATTCCAAAGCTTCTTGCAGCGCCTGACCCCGCAGCAGCCGCGAATCATCCTCAAAATTGGCAGCATTCCAAGCATTAAAACTTTCCGAATAAGGTCGCAGCTTTCCCAACTGTTTTTCCACCCATTCAAGATTGAAAACTTCGGCATAAATTCGGTTATAAACTTTTAGTTTTCCCTGTTGTTGCACCACTAAACCTGACAGTCGCAATTCTGTTTGTTCGGGACTGCCATCAGCAAGAACCCCCCCCAGCCCCCCCTTGCTAAGGGGGGGAGTAAGAGTGGCTATTTCTTGCTCTCCCAGGGGTGAAGCAGCAGCATTTAGCCCCCCCTTAGCAAGGGGGGCTGTTTCATTCTCAGAAAAACCAGGGTTTTGTAGGGGCGGTGCCCCCGTGCCCGCCCAGCCGATAGACGATCGGGTAGGGGTTTCAGATATCGGGGCAACCACGGGGGGATTGCCCCTACAAGAGAATGAAACAGCCCTGCCCTTAGCCAGGGGGGGTTGGGGGGGGTGCGCGGATTCCAAAATTTGCTGGTAAAGCCCCAATAACTGCCCCGCTTTTTGCTGATTTCTCAAAAGTCGATCGCGAATAGTTTTCAAATGTTCAGGCTCATCCTGAGACTCCCAATTCTCCACAACCCGCAACCTCACCAACCCCTCAACTCCCTCCTCCTCTTCCTCTGTGGAACAGGCATCCTGCCTGTCTGTGGTGGTGGAACAGGCATCCTGCCTGTCTGTGGTGGTGGAACAGGCATCCTGCCTGTCTGTGGTGGTGGAACAGGCATCCTG
>NZ_JAUBOX010000085.1:6398-11933 GCF_036700445.1 Microcoleus sp. T3_B1 | reverse complement strand
CCTGTCTTTCTCAGCGCCCTCTGCGCCTCTGCGGTTAACTCTCTTTAACTCCTTTTCCAGCATTAACTTGCACAGCTTTTGCGTCAAAAAAGGTTGTCCCCCCGTCCAATCCAAAATATCTGCGATCGCACTTTCAGGATTAGCAACTTGCCCCCGCCAACCATCAATCAAAGGCTGCACTTCATCAATCTGAAAACCGCGTAAATTTATCGCCTTACCAATATTAAAAGGAGTTTGAGTTTTATCCGCAATCAAATCCGAAGGAGTCGCCACTCCCAACAAAGCAAATGTGATCCGCTGATATTTTGGCACATCCACTCGTCGGTTATAGAAAAACCGAATTAAAGCAAAAAAATCATCCAGGGGAAAATTCATGCTCAAAACTCTGTCAATTTCATCTACAAAAATTACAATATTTTGTTCAATTTCTACTAATAAAACTTCCTCAATAAACAAACTCAACCGCTGCACGGGTGACAAAAATTCCCGCTGCTCTTTCCACCAAGCCCGCCATTGAAATTTTTTGCCAAGCTGATAGCTGCTTACCAGAGATTGCACGAGTCCGGCATACCACTTTTCTGCCGTTACATCTTCCTTGCCAATTCCGGTTAGGTCAATAAAAGCACAGAGAAACCCTTCCGCTTGCAGTCTTTGCATCGTCCGCACCCGCAAGCTTGATTTGCCCATCTGCCGCGAGTTCAGCACGTAACAAAACTGACCTGCTTTCAAACCTTCGTAAAAGTCTGAGTCTGCTTGTCGCATTACATAGCTGGAGGCATCAATTGGAAGACTACCGCCTACGTGATATTCATAATTAGCTGGATACTCTCTCATAATTGCCATCATCAAAATCTTGGTGTGATTATAGGATAACTGCCTTACAATTACCCATTACCCCTTACCCATTACCAGTGTCTTATAACTAGCAACTTGAGTTATTTACAGATTTGGCTAAATTTTCTAGCCTCTTCGGGATGAGAAGCCAAATAATCTTCCAGCCACAAACAACCCCGCCCGATCGAATTATCGAGATCGAGTTCTAATTTCCACAACTTGATAGTATTGTCAAGCCCAGCAGAAGCTAGTGTTTTACCATCTGGACTAAACATAACGCTAGTAACTCTGTTGAGGTGTCCTTCTAGGGTTGATATTTCCAGACCAGTTTCTACATTCCACACCCTCACAGTACCATCTTCACTAGAGGAAGCTAAAATTTTGCCATCCGGACTGAAACTGACAGTAAATACCTCAGATAAATGTCCTTCTAGGGTAAGCAATAATCTGCCATTTTCTGCATTCCATAGTTTGACTGTACCATCATCACCACCAGAAGCTAAGATTTTACTATTTGGACTAAAACTAACGGTCTGTACCCAACCGCTATGGGCGGAAAAAGCCCACGTTAAAGTAGCTGTTTTTAAATTTAATAGTCTTAGATCACCGTTATTACAAGCCACAGCTAGAGCTTTTCCATCTGGACTAAAACTTAAATCAGTGACAATACGAGGTTCTCTAAAGGTTTTCAGCAACCTACCCTCTGCTACATTCCAAAGTTTTACAGTACGATCATCACCGCCAGAGGCTAAGGTTTTCCCATCTGGACTAAAGCGAACGCTCCTGACCCAACCACTATGATCGTTGAGGGTTTTTAGTAATCGACCATCTTGAACATTCCACCACTTAAGTGTGTTGTCAACACTGCCGGAAGCTAACATATTACCATCGGGACTAAAACTAACACTTAGCATCGGCTCTTGATGACCGTTAAGAGTTTGGAGTAAAGTGCCATTTTTGATATTCCATAGCTTTATTTTAGAATCGTCGCTACCGGAAGCAATAATCTTACCATCGGGACTAAAACTTATTGATCGAATATTATCGCTATTTCTTTTAATGGTTTGCGGTTCCCTAACTTCTAAATTCCAGAGCTTGATTGCGCTATCATAACTTCCAGAAACAAGAGTTTTGCTATCTGGACTAAAAGCGATACTCTCAATTTTACCGTCATGTCCTTTAAGAAGTTGCGGGTCGGTTCTGTTGTCGTTTATATCTTCTAAATTCCACAACTTTACGGTACTATCCGAACTGATAGTTGCTAGAGTTTTGCCATCTGGACTAAAAATTGCACTCCAGACAGCCCTGCGATGAGTAGGGAGGTTTTGCAGTAAAGTTTTATCTGCTACATTCCATAGTTTCACTATGCCTTCTTGATCGGCTGAAGCTAAAGTTTTACCATCGGGACTAAAACTGACACTTATGGTATTTACTTGATGACCTTCCAGAGTATTTACAAGGGTTCCATCGCCAATATTCCACAGCCTCACGGTTCTATCCCAACTTGTAGAAGCGAGAGTTTTACCATCGGGACTCAAACTAATATGGGTAACGGCACGGGTATGTCCTTTCAGAGTTTTTAATAACGTACTATCTGTTGCTTTCCACAACTTGATAGTACCATCGTGGCTACAGGAAGCGAGAATTTTACCATCGGGACTAAAACTAACAGTTCTTATCCAGTCATTATGAGCGTTAATAGTTTTAATTAAACGGCTATGCCTTACATCCCACAACTTAACCGTACCATCTTCACTACTAGAAGCCAAAATATTGCCATTAGGATGAAAACTTACACTCGTAACTCTAGTAGTACGTCCGGTCAGGGTTGATATTAATCTAGCTGGTCTAGCATTCCACAGTTTTACCGTACCATCCTCGCTAGCAGAAGCAAAAATTTTGCCATCGGGACTGAAAGTTACACTTCTGACACCGCTACTATGACCAACGGCGCGATCGCGTTCTCTAACATGATATATTGCCTGTTGCAGTGCCCTCATTACCTGCATTTGCGTATCGTTGCTGGCTGATTTTTCTAATTTTTTCATCTGCTGCGCTGCTTGTAATGCTTTCAACAGTGCTTCAAAAGGATCGGAAACCAAAGCTGCTTTAGAGAATAAAGTTTGCAGGACTACTTGTCGTTGGGCTAGTTCCTGTTGAGCTTTTTTTACTTGTAATTGGATGGAGATTGCTGTGATTACAGAAATTCCCAAAACTACAGAACCCATCGCAATGATCCGGGTAGCCCTGCGCTTGGCTTGAGTAAATTCTACTTTTGCTTGTTGTTGAGCTGAAACTAAGGTATCATTCGCTTTAGCTAATATGTGACCTTCTTCTTCTTTAACAGCTAAAGCCTGTTGAACTTCACGCTTTTCCAAATCTTGAGATGCTGCTAAGAAGCGGTAATCCAGATGGCTTAAATTTTTATCTATCGACCATTCCAGAGCCTCTTGCAGCGCATTTCCCCGCAGCAGCCGCGAATTATCCTCAAAATTAGCCACAGCCCAAGCATTAAAAGTTTCCGAATAAGGCCGCAGCTTTCCTAACTGTTTTTCCACCCATTCCAGATTAAAAACTTCGGCATAAATGCGGTTGTAAACTGTTAATTTTCCCTGCTGTTGCACCACTAAACCAGACAGGCGCAACTCGGTTTGTTCGGGACTGCCATCGGCAAGAACCCCCAGGGGTAGGCACGGGGGCACTACCCCTACAAAACCCTGGTTTTCCTCGGTTTGGGGGGGATTCGCCGATTCCAAGATTTGCTGGTAAAGCCCTAATAACTGTCCGGCTTTTTGCTGATTTCTTAACAGGCGATCGCGAATAGTTTTCAAATGCTCCGGCTCATCCTGAGACTCCCAATTCTCAACAACCCGCAACCTCACCAACCCCGCAACTCCCTCCTCCTCTGTGGAACAGGCATCCTGCCTGTCTCTCTCTGCGCCCTCAGCGCCTCTGCGGTTAACTCTCTTCAACTCATTTTCCAACACCAACTTGCACAGCTTTTGCGTCAAAAAAGGTTGTCCCCCCGTCCAATCTAGTATTTGGGCGATCGCATTTTCAGGATTGGCAACTCGTCCTTGCCAGCCGTCAATTAAAGGCTGCACTTCATCAAGTTTAAAGCCGTCTAAATGTATCGCTTTACCAATATTAAAAGGAGTTTGAGTTTTGTCGGCAATCAAATCTGAAGGTGTTGCCACTCCTAGCAGCGCAAAAGTCAGTTTGCGGTAGAGAGGATTGTCAACTCTTCGATTGTAAAACCAACGAATTAGAGCAAAAAACTCATCCGCAGAAAAGTTCATACTCAACACTCGATCTATCTCGTCAATAAAAATAACTATATTTTGGGAAATCTCAACTAAAATAACTTCTTCAATAAACAAATTAAATCGCTGGAGAGGTGATAATAAATCCCGGCGATCGCGCCACCAATTCCGCCAATTAATTTGATTGCTTAGCTGGCAGCTACTCACCAAAGAATTAATCATTCCCGCATACCATTTTTCAGGAGTGACATCTTCCTTGCCAATACCAGTTAAATCGATACAAGCGCAAACAGTACCTTCAGCTTGCAGTCTTTGCATCGTCCGCACCCGCAAACTAGATTTGCCCATTTGCCGCGAATTCAGCACGTAACAAAACTCACGGGCCTTCAAACCTTCGTAAAAGTCCAAGTCTGCTTGCCGCATCACGTAACTCGACGCATCTGCTGGGAGACTCCCGCCAATCTGATATTCATCGCTAACTGGAAATTCTTTCATCATTGCCTGCACCCAAATCTAGATTAGATTGTACGATCGCCAACCTGACTATGTAGAGATTTACCAAACAACCTGACTTTTACTGATTTTTAGGACTTACGAATCGGTGGTCAGAAACCGGGTTTTTTCCGAAAAGACGCCTTGTAGCCAACAGATTAGGTCAAAAACCCGGTTTCTTTGGTCTGATGCCTGAGTCCTGATTTTTATGATGCTTTGTCAGGATGCACCTGATTTTTCCCTATAAATTCAAAGCCTGAAGCTATTTATCAGTTCCTATAATACCTGATTTTATCACCATTGCGGTTCGCTAGTTTTAGCAAGAAACTGATAACAGGAAGCGAAAAGGGAAGCAAAAAAATATAAATACCCACCATTACTTCCTAAATAAACCAATTAGTTGGGAATACAAAGGAGAAAATGAAATTGATATATACGGTACTCAATTTAATGACAACAACACTGATAACGGCGGTAAGTTTCACAAATCATTAGTGGGAACTAATCAAGCTGACAAAATCTATGGCAAAGCAGGAAATTACATATTGTCGGGTTTTGGTGGCAACGACGACCTGTGAGGCGGCACTGGCAACGACGACTTTCATTTCAAGATCGGGCGAAATTTTGTATCAATTACCAAACAAGAAGGAGTAATCAAAATGGCGAGCGCACCTATTCTCACAAGAGACAAGTACAGCACTAAAAAGGCTGGCCTCATTGACATCGACATAAATATTGAGGATTCTGAAAAGGCTGGCCTCATTGAGATCGACATAAATATTGGCGATTCGGAAACTGTCGATGCGATTGACGACGACAGCGATGATTCTGAAACTGTTGATTTGATTGACGACGACAGCGATGATTCGGAAACTGTTGATTTGATTGACGACGACAGCGATGATTCGGAAACTGTTGATTTGATTGACGACGACAGCGATGATTC
>NZ_JAUBOX010000085.1:0-6298 GCF_036700445.1 Microcoleus sp. T3_B1 | reverse complement strand
GTTGATTTGATTGACGACGACAGCGATGATTCTGAAACTGTTGATTTGATTGACGACGACAGCGATGATTCTGAAACGGTTGATATCATTGACCGTCGTGACAGCGATGATTCTGAAACAGTTGATATCATTGACCGCGACAGAAATGTTGACGGAAATGAAGCTACTCGCACCCTAAATCCTGTCGAAATTGTTCGCCCTATTGACAGTGTTGGCCCGGTTGCTACCGCTGGCATTGTGAATAACCTGCCCTATTATATTGATGCTTTGCTTCCTACAAATCAACCACGATGGAACAAAAATAGCCCACTCGGTACGCCCGTAGAAGTTACTTTTAGCTTCATGCAAACTAAGCCAGAATCTACCTCATGGGATGACTTCAAACCCTTCACAGCAGAACAGCAGGAGTCTGCCAGACAAGGATTAAAACTTTACTCTGATATTTCCAATATCACATTTAAGGAAGTTTCTAATGCTAACGGTGGTGGAAAAATTCAGTTTGGTTCTATCGACATTCCCAATTATGCAGGCTGGTCTACTGGAGTCGGGTCTGCTACTAAAAGTCACATTTGGCTTGACAAGAATCTTGCCAACATTACGCCCGGTTCATCAGGATTTACAATTCTTCTTCATGAAATTGGTCACTCCCTAGGGTTGAAACACCCTCATGAAGGGGCAGTAAATATGCCCAATTATCAAGACAACGATCGCTTTACTCTCATGTCTTACAACGGTCACCCTGATATGCCAGGGGTGACACCAAAAACTCCACAACTATTTGATGTTGCAGCAGTTCAATATCTTTATGGGGCTAATACCGATACCCGTTCCGGTAACAATACTTATAGTTGGGGCAAAAATGCCAAATTTATCGAAACGATTTGGGATGGGGGTGGCACCGACCAAATCAGTGCCGCTAACCAAACTAAGGATGTAGTCATTGACTTAGTCGCAGGTGGTTTCAGTTCTATCGGTGCCAATGGTAATGCCAATGCTCAAAACAATGTGGCGATCGCTCTCGGCGCAACCATTGAAAATGCAGTTGGAGGGACTGGAAACGACAACATCTACGGGAATGCAGTTGCCAACAACATCCGAGGTGGATTGGGAAATGACAAGCTATATGGCCAAAGCGGTAACGACTTTCTGAGTGGAGGTAGCGGCAACGATGCCCTTAATGGCGGAGATGGCAATGACATTCTCAATGGTGACTCAGGCAACGATACTCTTAAAGGCGGAAAGGGTAATGACACTCTCAATGGTGGCTTAGACAACGACATTCTCAATGGTGACGACGGTAATGACATTCTCAATGGCGGAAACGGCAACGATATTCTCAATGGCGGCAACCAGAATGATACTCTCAATGGTGGCTTAGGCAAAGACACTCTCAATGGCGGAAACGGTAACGACAGGCTCATGGGTGGCGACGGTAATGACGTTCTCACGGGTGGCGACGGTAATGACACTTTAATTGGTGTTAATTCTTCTGAAGCGAGCCCTGGCACTCAAGAAATTGACATTCTTACTGGAGGTGCTGGAGTTAACACCTTCGTCCTTGGGGATGCCAATAATATCTACTACAATGAGGGTGGTTTGCAGGTTCCCAATCCGAATCCATTTGTTAACGGCTACGGCTTAATTAAAGACTTTACATCCGGTCAGGATACTATCCAGCTTAAAGGAGGAGTCAACTATAAATTGCAGGAGGTCAGCCTTGACGGTGGAGTATCAGGTCGAGGAATCTTCGTTGATAATCCGGGATTTTCCCCCGATGGATTGATTGGTGTTATACAAGGGATACAACCTTTCACTAACCTTAAGATAAACAATGGTGCTAGTATAACCACCATTACTGGGCTTGGTTTGGGCGGGGGCTAATTCTGTCTGTAGATTGGGAAAGTAGCTCTGTATTGAAAATAGGGAATTGGGAATGAGTGTTGTTTCCGAAACCCTATTTTCAATAGTCAGTGAAGTTAGCGATCGCTCAAGTCAGTCTCTTTTATTCTTCATAAGCGAATGCCAAATGCACGCTACGCGATCGCGCGATCGCACTATCACTGCTTTTCAAGCTAAAACACGGCAGAAATACTCGCGGTACAAATTGCAACGCGGCATGACATAATTATTTTGCCGCCGCACAATTCCCATGCTGTGCAATTTGTAAATTTGCATTGAATCTAATTCCACTGGTTCGGCCGAATTAACAACTTTTTTCAAAGCCAAAGCTAATTCGGGATTTTGTTGCAAAATTTCCAAATGCTTGCGTAAATGACTGCTGTAACTTCCAGATTCTGAGGCCGCATTTTCTAATAGCTGAGTTAAGGAAATTTTGCCACAACTAATCTCATACATTGCCAATCTTACTAAATAAGGATGGCCGCCGATCGCACTTATTAACTTTTGCAATTGCCCCTCATCCCACTCCAAGCCGTGTAAGCGAGCTAAATCGTGAATTTGCGGCCTCTCAAACTCCAGCAACTCAACGGGAACCCCCGCATTAAACGGAGATTGATTCATGTCCAAAGGAATATAAACTTCGGTAGAATGCGCCATTACCAACCGCAGTTTTTTCCAGATATCCGAAATCTTGGCTTTTTCGTGCCAGCTTCGCAGCATCCCCAAAAAGTCTTCAACTACTTCCGTGTAGGGAAATAGGCGATCGACTTCATCCAACCCCAAAACTAGAGGCGCTGATGTTTCTGCCAGCAAATACTCTTCAAAGTAAACCGTACAGTTATCGTTGCTGCCCAAAATATCCGTATCCCAATATTCGTTTAACTTGTTTTCTAACTTTAGCTGTCGGCTTACCATCAAACACAGCCAGCGCAGAAATTTATCCAAATTTGTTAAGATTCCTCGGTCTGCAGCGCTTAAATCTAGATAGACTGCGTGATAGTTTTCCCGATCGCCCTGAGCTAAAATTCTGGTCATCAATGAAGTTTTGCCCATCATTTCCGGTGCTTTGATCCGAATCAGCGAACCGGGTTTCACAACAGTCTCGCCGCACAAAGATTCAATGTTGCAACGCTCTACATAAAAAGGAGAATCTAATGATACCGAACCTTCGGGAAATGGCAAATTTGCGATCGCATTCAGTGTTGGCGAGGGCAGATTTATGTTAGTAGCTTGACGTAATTCTGGCGAGGCAAATCTCCTTAGAGCTTCTTTGAAATTTTTCTTACTAATTTTTTCTCCTAACGCTTCTGAAAACTTGTGCCACAATTTGTTACCGACATCTTTGTTGAGGTATTCAGCACTGTAGCCGTAAACTTTGGCGATTTCATCGTAACTTTTGCCTTCCCAAGAACCTTGAAGGACTTTCATTTCGATGTCGCTGAGATATTTGCCGGTGTTTTGAGCAAAAATGCGATCGGCAGATTCTTTGGTTTGGCTCCAAGAGAAGTCTAATTCTGAGTTCATGGGCTCGACCGGTAAGTACGTATATACGTAAGTATGCAGACTTTTACAAGATATCTATTGTTCCTGCATGGAGAAAGCCACCCTGACTTTTCCGTATTTTAACTGATTTAACCTGAGTTTTTACTGTCAGTCCTTGTAGAAACACCTGATTTTACTCCCCTGGTGGGTTTTCTTCTGGGAAAATATACTGGTTTAGAAGCAACTTGATTGCCGATCGCCCGATCGCAATTATCGATCG
Organism: Microcoleus sp. T3_B1; assembly: GCF_036700445.1. Lineage (NCBI taxonomy): Bacteria > Bacillati > Cyanobacteriota > Cyanophyceae > Oscillatoriales > Microcoleaceae > Microcoleus > Microcoleus sp. T3_B1. Next base: position 2,637 of record NZ_JAUBOX010000085.1, on the reverse strand, counting down.
CCTCACCAACAATAGCCGAACCTCGCCAACACCAGGGTATAAGGAGAAACATTATGGCTGCTACCATTACCGTTAATAGCACAGATGACTCGAATATCAGGAATGCCGTCCTCACCCTCAGAGAGGCAATTCTGGTTGCCAATGGCACTCTGAATGTTCCTGCTTTGACAGTGGCAGAACAAGCACAGATTAACGGTACATTGGGTACAGCAGCCGATCGCGACACGATCGCCTTTAATATCGGGGCGATCGGTTCTCAGCAATTAATTCAGCCTTTATCCGCACTGCCGCCCATCTCCGATCCAGCGATCGTCGATGGTTGGAGTCAAGGCGGCGCGGGCTATAACGGTTTGCCACTGGTGGAACTCAGCGGCAACCTCGCCGGATTGGTGATGGTCGGACTTGATATCACTGCTGGGAACAGTATCGTGCAAGGTTTAGCAATCAACAGATTTGACTGGGCAGGTATCCGCTTGCAAACCAATGGCGGCAACGAGATCCTCAGCAACCACATCGGCACGGATCTTGCGGGTACGGTTGATCGGGGCAACCGCAGGGGGATCTGGATTGATGGCGTTCCAGATAATCGGATCGAGAACAACTTAATCTCTGGCAACGACAATTCAAATAGGGGGCTTGGCATCGAGATTTCCGGCATCGCTGCGCGCAACAACCAAGTAATCAGCAACCTTATTGGCACTGATGTTACTGGTACTGTTGCGATCGCCAATGCGATGGCCAACACCGGTGGCATCATCATCCGCAATGCGCCTGAAAACTTGATTCAGGACAACCTGATTTCTGGCAATGCCGGCGAAGGTGGCGGAATTGGGATCAACGGTCCAACTGCCAATCAAAATCGAGTTGTCGGCAACCTCATCGGCACTGATATCACGGGTAATGTAGCGCTAGCAAACAGTATCTATGGCATCGCTATTGGCAGCGCTTCTAACAATATTATCGGCGGAACGACGCCTCAAGAACGCAATATCATTTCTGGCAGTCAGACTGCGGGTATTGCTTTTCTACAAGCGCCTGATTCAACCGCTGTACCTGCGACAAACCGAGTTGTCGGCAACTATATCGGCACAAATATCAGCGGTACTGCCGCTTTGGGAAATCTGATCGGCATCTATTTCGATCTTGCCGAAAGCAACATCATCGGCGGCACAACACCGCAAGAACGCAATGTCATTTCCGGCAACCAAATTGCCGTCTACCTAGTTAGCAACCTTGCCACTGGCAACCGCGTTATCGGCAATTATATCGGCACGCAAGCTGACGGCAGCAGTCCTTTACCCAATACGTACAGCGTCCTAGCTGACAAAACTGGCGTCAATAACCGCATCGGCGGCACCGCAGCAGGAGAAGGAAATACGATCGCATTTAATCCTAGTAACGGCATTCAAGTTACTGGTGGCAACGGCTTGGCAATTTTAGGCAATTCTATCTTTTCTAATAATGGTTTAGGCATCGATCTCGATAACGATACCGATCCCTTAACTGCCGACGGCCTTACCCCAAACGACTTGGGAGACGGGGATACAGGCGGAAACGGCTTGCAAAATTTCCCGGTGTTAACCTCCGCAACTGCTAGCAACGGCAACATTACCCTTAGCGGCACTCTCAACAGCATTCCCAATACGACTTTCCGCGTCGAATTTTTTGACAATACTGCCTTAGATCCCAGCGGTAACGGCGAAGGACAAACTTATCTCAACTTTGTTAATGTCACCACTGATGCTGCTGGCAATGCTAATTTTACATCGCCGCCTTTAACTGCAACAGGGGCGATCGTCACTACTGCTACTAACTTAACAACTAACGATACTTCGGAATTTTCTCAACCTTCCCCCGGCTTACTGCAATTTAGCAATCCCGCTTACACGGTGAATGAAAACGGCACAGTTGTAGGTACTGCAATTAGCGTCAATCGCATCGGTGGTAATAAAGGTGCAGTTGGGGCAACGCTGACGCTGACGGATGGTACTGCTGTTGCTGCTGACTACACCAAGACGCCGATCGCGATTAACTTTGCCGCCGGCGATACGACACCAAAAATTGTTAGTATTCCGATCGCCGATGACGCGATCGACGAAGCTGACGAAACGGTTAATTTATCTCTAACTAATCCAACGGGAAATGCTACAGTTGGCGATCGATACAACAATGCAGTTTTGACAATTGCAGATAACGATAACCCTCCAACTGTCAGCATCGCCCCCGCCACGATTAACCAAGCTGAAGGCAATACAGGCACAACTGCCTACAACTACACCGTTAGCCTCTCCAATCCTTCTGGTTTGCCCATTACTGTTAACTACAAAACAGATGACGGTACTGCTACTACGGGCGATCTCGACTACGAAGATAATGACGGTAATCTCATCTTTAATTCGTCAGAAGCGCTAACAAAAACGATCGCTGTAATTGTTAACGGCGACACCAAATTCGAGGCGAATGAAAATTTCAGCGTTACCCTCAACAACGCCATCAACGCCACCGTCAATCCCGCCGCCAACCAAAGTACGGGCATTATTGTCAATGATGATAGTGATGACTGATACTTTTAATTCAGACAATCCCCGACAATCGGCAACAATCTGAATATAGCACACTCATCAGACAGGTCCCAGA
>NZ_JAUBOX010000189.1:0-1982 GCF_036700445.1 Microcoleus sp. T3_B1 | reverse complement strand
TTTCTTGCACCCTTACTACTTTTTTGGTCGGAAAATCCCTACACTGTTTACTTTTCTCACTGATTCAGCAAGCCCTAATTACAGCCCTAGGCTCAATGTATTAATTTATCAACTGCTTGAACGCATCGTGTTCGCGAATCTTCTCCAAATCAGCTTCGCTTTTTGCCAACTCTTTACACACATTCGGATTGAGATTGAGGGCGCGCTTTAAATTTTCAATGGCTAATTCAATTTTACCTTGTAGGGCATAACATCGGGCTTTGTTGTACCAAATTCTGTAAAAATCAGGCCGAATTTTAGCAGCATTGTCGTAGGAAGCGATCGCCGCTTCGTATTTTTGCAATTTTGAGAGTGCAACGCCTCGATTGTTCCAAGCGTCAGTATAATCATTTTTAATTTGTAGGGCTTGATTGTAAGAAATTACTGCCTGTTCGTACTCCTGCATTTTGGAAAAAGCAACGCCTCGGTTGTTCCAAGCATCGGCGTAATCGGGTTTGGCTTGAATTGCTTGTTCGTAACAGCCGATCGCCTCCTGGTACTTCTGCAACTCCAACAATACCACGCCTCGATTGTTCCAAGCATCGGGATAATTCGGACGAATTGTAGTAGCTTGTTCGTATGAGGCGATCGCCTCTGGATACCGCTGCATTCTCGTCAGCACTACTCCTCGGTTATTCCAAGTATCGGCTAAATCCGGCTGAATTTGCAGGGCCTGATCGTAAGCGGCGATCGCATCTTGATAACGGTTTTCAAAGAAACAAGCATCTCCCTGTTTAGCATAGTCGGCGGCCGTCAATAACTGTTGGTAATTGCCGTAGTTAACCGGAGCAAATTCTTGAATTTGGGCATCGGGGAATAAAAGGTCTGTTTCTGCATCCGCCGAGTGACTTTGGTGTTGAATTTCGCCTAAGATAGTTTCAGCGTCGGAAATTAATAGTTTTAATTGAGAGATTGTATCGTAATGGAGACTTTCAATTTCTTGGCGAGCAATTGTTGTCTGCTTGGACAATTTGCTCAACAGAAACCACACCCCGACTCCGGCTGCTGTCGGAAACAAAGTTAGGGCAATTATCAGCCCGTTAAGCAATACCGCCGTGCGCCCGAAAGCAATGTCAACTTCTTCTTGAACTCGATCGTGAATTTCTTCTTTAAGTTGCTGCTGTGAGAATTCCTGCTGAACCAACAGTGCCGCCGTCGGTTCAGATGCAAAAACGGTATTGGCGCAGACTAGAATAGTCGAAAGGGCGATCGGGCTAATAATTTTTCTAAAGATACTTGACAAACGCATTGCCTTAGTGATACGCACCTGAGTTGCGATTTCCATGTGTCAAGAGATGCTGATAACGATGATCCCAGACTAGCCCATTTGTTCACAAACTCTTAAATACAGGATATCTGTTGTGCAGTCCCCTCCGATCAAATTGCTGACGCAAGAATTGCTAGACGAAGTTGCCGCTTCCTCCCGCCGCAGTCCCCGCCAGCGACAAAATTACAATTTCCATGATTTGTCTGAAAAGGTGCAGCGGTTTGTCAACGTGCTGCAACCAGGCACTTACGTCCGGCCTCACCAACACCTGCGCCCGCCTGCAGTTAACGGTTTTGAGTTTTTTGTGGTGATTCAAGGAGAAGTCGGTATTGTTATTTTGAACGAAAACGGTCAAATCCTGCGATCGTTGCGAGTCAGCGCGGCCGGCCCGACTCGCGCTGTCGAACTGCCAGAGGGCACTATTCACACGTTAGTAGCTTTGACACAGGATACTGTGATTTTGGAGTTTAAGGAAGGGCCTTACGACGTGGCGGCTGATAAAGACTTTTTGGCAAGTTTTCCTGCGGAGGGAACTGCGGCGGCGCGAAAATTAGTCCTGATTTGGGAAGCGGAATTTAACAGTTGACAGTTGACAGTTGACTGTTGACAGTTGACAGTTGACAGTTGACAGTTGACAGTTGACAGTTGACAGTTGACAGTTGACAGTTGACAGTTG
>NZ_JAUBOX010000084.1:0-32580 GCF_036700445.1 Microcoleus sp. T3_B1 | reverse complement strand
GTTCACTCGACCACCATGATAATATCATACTACTATTGTTTATAATTGCTTATAAACTCAACGAAGTTTTACAATACCGGAGTTTGGCTGGGGCGATCGCCTAGCCCGCCGCCAACCAGCGTAAACTTACGCATATAGGGAGACCTATACCCTAAAACAATATCCGACTTGGGTACTCCGACTTCAATTAACTCATTAGCAATTCCTACTTCAGTTCCATCTCGCTGAATCCAAATCTTGTCCTCTTTAATATCGATGTGAATAACGCAACCATAAACTCGTCTTTCTCCACGCCATCCCACATGAAACATCAAATAGCGATCGCGTTTGATATCACAAGCAATTTCAGTTTCTATCTCCCCATCGTCCGAACCGCAGCTAGAGTGTTTTTCAATGATTGATTGAATTAGCTCTCTATACTTTTCTATTTCCATATAACGATCGCCTCTCTCGCAGGATTAAACACAATCAAGTTTAATTGCATCCGCGTCACTGACATTCGAGCTAAACGCCGAGTAAAAAACTCTTCATAAATATCTTCTGGAATTGCCAAATAAAGAAGTCTATCCGGTTCTGACTCTTCCAAAACCACTTTATAATTCCAGGCTTGACCTATAGCCTCGTGAAACTGATTTATCAATGACAGACCTAAAAAACACTTGATTTCTACTGCTATCTTCTGTCCGTACTTTTCTGCTCCTAACAAATTATTTTGGGCTCCTAAGTCCACATAAAGCTTATCTTCGTCTACTTTGAGGTACAAAGGATCGTGGGTAATAGTCCACCCTTCTTTTTCCAAAGCTGAACATACAGAGACATGAAAGATATCTTTGGCAGACATAGATTTTGAGAAATCATGTTACTCGCTCCCATTATATCATATCCTACGACTGTGCCAGACAAACGGGCGATTGCATTTTGAATTAAGTGCGATCGTTTCTTCCTTCTCAATTTAATTGTAAGGTCGATAAAATACCAGAGTCTGACTGGTGCGATCGCCTGAATATTTGACGATCGGCCTCAAACATACTATTCAGCTTTTCCCTATGGATGAATCTGACTCAAAATCACCCGCAACCGATCGTAATCATCCTTCAGCAAAACACTCAAACTCCTTCCCGCTTCCACCAACCAAGATCGATCGCGCATCCGCAACTGATAAATCTCACGAATCGCCGCCGCCGTCAGCGCATCCACCGGCGCATTAGCCACCCCCAGCAGCGTCCTCAAAAAATCCAACTGCACCGTAAAATCAATCACCTCATCCGGTTCGCAGCGATAAACCGCCTGGTGAATTTGCGGCGGGCGCGGCGGCAAATACTGATAAATTTTACCCCTAGATGGGCCGTGACCGTTCAACCTTTCCGGCGCCGTCTCAAACCCCACAATCGCCACTCGAAACTCGGTTTTGAGCATCGCAAAAATCTGCGGTTGTTCTTCCCGTAACTCTTCCAGCGACAAACCCAAAGCGCGAGCTCTGTGCACGGAGTCGATCGGGCTAGTCGTAGCGTAATAAACCACGCCGTAAATTTGATTTTTTGACTCTTCATCCTCGGCCTTCACCCAACTCCCAAAAGGTGGCATCACGGGAAAGCTTAAGTCTTCCGGTTCCAAACATTGAGCCAAAAACTCCGAAGTTGCCGTCTCGATTACCTCAGCAATGCGATCGGGATGGCGCTCTTTTGTAGCAAATTGGGGTAAAGGTAAACGCATATTAGTCAGTTAGCAGTTGGTTGTTGGCAGTTGGTTGTTGGTTGTTGACAGTTGGCAGTTTGTTATTGGCAGTTGGTTGTTATTTATTATTTGTAAGTGGGTACTAATAAACAATAACTAATAACTACTTACAACTGTCAACTGACAACTGTCAACAACCAACTGACTATTTCGCGCGACCTGCCGTAGCATCGACGAGTTCCAACTGCGACAGGCGGAACGTAATCAGCTTGTCCCAATTGCCGCCTTCAAACAGTACCGCGACTTTCCCGTCTGTAACTCGCTGGACTTGTCCTTGAAAGGCGTAGTAAATCTCACCCTTATCTTTAACTCGAACTGCTGAACCTGGAAAAATCATAATTGTTTGAATGTTATGTTTGCTGTTTATAGCTTACCTTTTCTTGGCGATCGAGAGTTGATGCTAAAACAGGCAAGATGCCTGTTCCACACACTAAACAGGCAAGATGCCTGTTCCACAAATTAAACAGGCAAGATGCCTGTTCCACAAATTCAATAGGCAAGATGCCTGTTCCACCAACACTCACAGGCAAGATGCCTGTTCCACAAACAAGCACAGGCAAGATGCCTGTTCCACAAATTCAACAGGCAAGATGCCTGTTCCACAAATTCAACAGGCAAGATGCCTGTTCCACAAATTCAACAGGCAAGATGCCTGTTCTACAAACACTCACTGGTTTCTTGTGGGGAGTAGGGGTTGGGCGTCCCGCCCGCCCATCAAAAGCTGATTAACAATCCAAGATGTGAGTTAGGCTAAGGCTGCTACGGAAACTTTACCGGCAATGCGGCCGGCGATCGCCCGCAACTCCCTAGCTGAAGCAGAACCCGGTTGTCCCACCACGATCGGCACCCCGGAATCGCCACCTTCCCGCAACGGAATTTCCAGCGGAATGCGGCCTAACAGCGGCACTCCCAACTCAGCAGCAGTCTTTTCCCCGCCACCGGAACCGAAAATATCGTATTGCTTGTCGGGCATATCCGGCGGCACAAAATAGCTCATGTTTTCCACAATTCCCAACACCGACACTCCCAACTGCTGGAACATCTTTAAGCCCTTGCGGGAGTCCAACAATGCCACAGTCTGCGGCGTCGTCACGATCACAACACCGGCCATCGGCACAGCCTGCGCCATTGTCAACTGTGCGTCTCCAGTACCCGGAGGCATATCGACAATCAAATAGTCTAAATCGCCCCAATTTACCTGATAGAGGAACTGCCGGATGATCCCGTTCAACATCGGGCCGCGCCAAATCACGGGTTGGTCTTTGTCAATTAAAAACGCCATCGACACTAATTTGACGCCGTAGTTGAAGGCGGGTTCGAGGCTTTCCCCGCTTTTTCCGTCCCTAACCATCACTTTCGCGTCCCCCAGACCCAACATTGTCGGGTCATTGGGCCCATAGATATCCGCATCCAGCAAACCCACCTTGGCGCCGGTTTGCGCCAGCGCTACTGCAACGTTTACCGCCACCGTGCTTTTGCCGACTCCACCTTTACCGCTGGAAATTGCGATAATATTTTTAACGCCTTCAATGCCTTGGCGATCGACCACTCCCTTCTGCTGCGGCGTCTCGGCTGTCACCTCCACCGCCACTTTTTCGACTCCTGGCAACTGTTTGACCGCTTTTTGGCAATCTTCGACAATAAATTCTCGCAGCGGGCAAGCAGGCGTTGTCAGCACCAAGGTGAAACTGACGACACCGCCGTCAATTTTTATGTTACGAATCATGTTCAATTCCACCAAACTCTTTTGCAGTTCGGGGTCTTGCACAGGTCGCAGGATTTCTAAGACTGAACTAACATCGAGTGTATTGGGCATTGTGTTCTCCACCATAGCTCTGCAATTGGGTTTGCGAATTTTCGATCGCAGGTTTAAGTATATTTTTATTGCTATTTTTTAATGTAACTTCATAGCGATCATTTGCAGACCTGCGGTGGCATAATTACATGACGACTGGATTTGGGACTCACGGTCAATCTCAAACTCAAATGCGCTCGGCAAGAATTTCTACGACCGAAAGCAATTTGGTCACAATCCCCGCATTGAGCCGTGGTCGCAATTCTTCAATCTAAAATCTAAAATCTAAAATCTAAAATCGGATGACAGTTTCTACAACACTTAAAACCGCCACTTCCCCGTTTTTGCCGCCCGCTGACTCTAGAGCTAGAGTCAGCCAATTTATGAAAACCCTACAAGACGAGATTTGTCAATCCCTCGAACAGCTCGATGGCGTTGGCAAATTTAAGGAGGACTCTTGGGAACGATCCGAAGGTGGCGGCGGACGTTCTCGCGTCATGCGCGAAGGCGATGTGTTTGAACAAGGGGGAGTCAATTTTTCCCAAGTGTGGGGCGAAAGTTTGCCGGCTTTGATTCTGGCAAAGCACCCAGAAGCAGCAGGTCACGATTTCTATGCAACGGGCACTTCGATGGTGCTGCACCCCCGCAATCCCTACTTGCCTACGGTTCACCTAAATTACCGCTATTTTGAGGCCGGCCCGATTTGGTGGTTTGGTGGCGGTGTGGATTTGACTCCTTATTACCCGTTGGCTGAGGATGCAGCTCATTTTCACAAAACTCTGAAAGCAGCTTGCGATCGCCACCATCCCGGATATTATCCGACATTTAAACTTTGGTGCGACGAATATTTTTACCTCCCCCACCGCCAAGAAACCCGCGGCGTGGGCGGCCTCTTTTTTGACTACCAAAGCGCTCAAGGCGCGCTTTACCGCGACCATCATGTCAAAGGCAAGGCCGCTGAGTGCAGCAACAACATCGGCGCGCCGGAACCTAGGAGTTGGGAGTCGCTGTTCGCCTTCGTACAGGACTGCGGCCGGGCATTTTTGCCGGCTTACACCCCAATTGTTGAAAAGCACCGATCGAAAGAATACGGCGAGCGCGAGCGTAATTTCCAACTTTACCGCCGCGGCCGTTACGTTGAATTTAACTTGGTGTACGATCGAGGCACGACCTTTGGCTTACAAACCAACGGACGCACCGAATCGATTTTAATGTCCCTGCCACCTTTGGTACGCTGGGAATACTGCTACGAGCCAGAACCCAACTCTCCAGAAGCCGAACTCTACTCCAAGTTCTTAAAACCGCAAGATTGGGCGAATTGGATGCCTCAGCAGTCACCGACCTGAGTTAAACTACTGGGACAGTAACCACCGCGATAGATAATAAATTTGAGGGAAGGGTCAGTGATTCATATTGATCAAAAAACCCACACGCTTCAAGACGGTACAACAGTTATCGTCTTAGCACCGACAGGACGGTTGGACATCACTACAGCTTGGCAATTCCGCCTCAAGTTGCAAGAGTGTATTTCCAAACTTAGCCGCCATGTTGTAGTGAATCTTGGTCAGGTTAACTTTATCGATAGCTCTGGCCTGACCTCACTTGTAGCAGGTATGCGGGATGCGGATAAAGTTAAGGGAAGTTTCCGCATTTGCAATGTTCATCCCGAAGCCAAACTGGTGTTTGAAGTCACCATGATGGATTCTGTGTTTGAAATCTTTGAAACGGAAGAAGAAGCTCTAGAGGGGGTGCCGCGCGCAAGTTGACCACCCGGCTTGCATCGCTTGCGGTGTAAGCGCAATTTAAGCTTGAGGGTCACAAAATGCGCCGGAACCCTGCACAAGAACAGGAAGCAGGTAAATTCTTGCCAGCTTCCTTATACTTTCTTCCTTTCTTGAGAGGTTGAGAGGTTCACCAAAACACTAAAGTAGAAGAATAGGTCAAGGTAAAGTCTTGCCTTCTATCCTAGATAGCTAAATTTTTCTTCCTTGTTTCTTGTTGCTTCTTGCTTCAAACCAATATCTCAGGAGCAAAATCCTGACGCTTGACAAATCTAAAAGGGCCCATTAAAGCTCCCCAGATAGCCTTGCCTGTCGTGGGGCTTATTCCTTTGTCGTAGCTGAGAAATTCCTCGCCTGTGGCTTCAAATCCCAAGTCTACTTGGTAATTTTGCCCCCCGTAGGCAAAGCCGCAGCGAGTGCCCTCCGGCAAAGATGCGCGAAAGCGATAGCTGTTTGAGGCTAAATTTTGCACCGCAACTGACAGGGTGCAGCCGGGAAGGAGTTGGATTTGCTCGTTCGTTAGCTTTCTAAGCAAGTCGGGTTTGCAACCGGCTCCTTTGACGGCTTCAATGTCGTTGAACATATAATACTGAGCTTCGATAAGTCCTGGCGCTATCTGTGAGTGCCTCAGTTGCACGATGCGGGGGCGGTATGGCTTGTCTAATTCCAGAATGTTGGCTTGTTCGGCAAACAGGGCAATGCTGGGTTCGGAAAATAAAGGAACGGGTAGTGGTCTTTGCCACATACGAAGGTGGACGTACCACGTCGGCTCTGCTAGCGCTTGTTCCCGGTTGTCAAATTCGCCCGCCATGTACTGGGCTAAAGCTATCAATTCAGGAGAAATTGTCATGTTTGTTGGATTATTCACGATCCTGGGTTGACAAAGAAAACTTATTGTGATATGCAAGACCATATCTAGGCTGGGCAAGTCAGAAGATTAGATTCATGAGCGATCCCAGCTAAGCTATGATTGTAAAGATACTGGGGTTTTTCCCTCCTATTGCGACATATTAATTGTTGCTGCCGATCGCGCGTAAAATATTTTTGATAAAATTTTGTCTCGCAATCCGGCGGCAACGCTTAAAAAACTGGCAATTTTTGTCAGCCCGATCGCAGAATTGACTCCCCCGACTTTACTCACGCCGCGCTGGCACGCCCGCTACGGCAAAATTATTTATCTATAAGACTCAGGTGAACAATAACCGTACTGTTTCAGATACTAAGCGAAGTTTCTATACGATTCACACTCGACCGATCAACTCAATTTACCGTCGAGTGGTGGAAGAGTTGATGGTAGAAATGCACTTGCTTTCGGCGAATGCCGATTTTCAATACGACCCGATTTATGCTTTGGGTGTAGTGACAGCTTTTGATAGATTCATGCTTGGGTACGCCCCAGAAGCAGACAGAGTTTCGATTTTTAACGCTTTGTGCAAGTCCCTAGAAGACGATCCAGAGCGCTACAAGCAAGACGCTCAGCGATTGGAAAGCTTGGCAGATAGACTTTCCGGGCAAGAGTTGCTCTCGTGGCTCGATCGCTCGACCAGCTTTGAAGATACAGCGGATTTGCAAGCGTCTTTAGGGGCGATCGCCAGCAACCCTCAATTTAAGTACAGCCGCTTGTTCGCGATCGGTTTGTTCTCGCTATTAGAAAAAGCTGACCCTAACTTGGTAAAAGACCAAGACACGCGAAACGATGCGATCGCCAAAGTCAGTGCGGCCTTGCACCTGCCAGAAGACAAAGTTAGCAAAGATTTAGATTTGTACCGCAGCAATTTGGAAAAAATGGTCCAAGCGCGAATAGTGCTTCAAGATGTCATCCAAGCGGAACGGAAAAAACGCGAAAAGCGAGAGACAAAAGTTACCGCTGGCCCTTCGGCTGAGTCTTCTGACAGCAGCAATTAATCGTTTGAAGGAAGAAGGAAGTTCGGCAACGGATTTTATAACGGATGTAACGGATATCAGGAACAAGGAAGGGAGTTTTTTATTTTTTAGCTAAAATAAAAAACTCTTAAATTTTAATTTTTTTTCTTGAATTCAGGCTTCGGCCTTGTGCCTTCAGATGTTGGTTGCTCAAAAAATAAAAATCCCGCTTTCTGAATTGAGCGGGATCGACTTAACCATAAATAGAGCTGTTGGGGTGGTACTAAGGCTGCGGCTCAAAATTAGTGGCGTTAGCTTGCAGCCAAGTGCTTAGCTGTGAAAGAACTTCGTTTCCCGAAGACTTGCCCAAAGCTGTGGGGTTTGGGGTGTCGGGCCTGTCCAAGTTGCGGGCGATCGCTGCGTTGACTTCTTTGGAAATCAAATCGTGAAGTTGCTCTTTAGCCCTAGCCCTTTGAAAGTGAGCTCCCTCTTCCGTCGTAGCGTACAGAGGTGGCAGCCTATTTAAAGCATAAGCTGCAATATCTCCCACATCCAGACTTAGGTCGCTCGTCGCCTCAATTTCCGCTACCCTAGCGATCGCATCGCTGAGCACCAACTCTTCCATCACGTTGATGAACTGTTTGCGTGGCAGAACCACAACTTCGCCAGTCAACAAAGAGCCCATCAGACGATCGAGAGCCATGTACTCTTCGATCGACAATTCCGAAGCCGTATTGCAGATCCGTCCCACCTCAGCTTCCATAGACGGCGTTAAATAGCCATCCTGCAAAGCCTGTTCAACAATTTTTTCAATACTCATATATGCGTCCCCGCTCAACGGCATCATCAATAAAGTTTTGTGAAGACGCGATTGTTAGCGTCTTGAGATTCAAGTTTTGAGAGTTGAGTTGAGAAATTTTATATAAATCCTAACTCAATACTGATAACCCATCACAGTTATCTGCACACCCCAGCCACAAACTTACCCCATAATTGACTGCTTTATCCGTCAAAACCTGTAAAAACTCCTACTCAACTCCCTGAAGCCGCCAAGGTACAGGATCGACGGACTGCCCGTGCACGTAAAGTCCCCAGTGCAGGTGAGGGCCTGTCGAAGCCCCCGTTGACCCCAGAGTACCAATTACTTGACCGGCTTTCACGAAATCGCCTTCCTGGACATCAATCCGGCTGAGGTGCATCAAAATGCTTGCTAGCCCTTGACCGTGGTCGATACCAACGACGTTCCCGTGGATTTTGAACCCTTGGGATTCGCGTCCCACTAGAGATACCCGACCTGCTGCTGGTGCAACTACAGGAGAACCGTAAGCACCCGCGTAATCAACGCCGCGGTGGTAGTAGTCTTGAGCAAATACCCCATTATAGTATCGCCGAACTCCGTAAATAGTGGTAATTTCGCCGGAGTTGGGGCGCAACAATTTGCCGTCCCAAAATTTTTCGGGTGTCACGAGTGCTTTAAATGCGTCTACGCGATCGAACTCCGCGTCTGTACCTTCGCTGTCTTTCCCAGGCGGTAGCCAGATGGATTGGGTGGGAAAATTGCGATCGCGCACTTGCACGCTCAACTTCTGCACTTGTCCGTCACCTGCGACTTGAAGAAGGCGGGCACCGGGTTTCTCTAGCGGCGTCGTCGGTAGCAGGGCCCGAAAGCGACCGTTGCCGATGGGAAACGCGGGGTAGTTTTTTTGCTGTAGAGAAACTTGTGGAGTTTCCCCGCCGTTACCGTCAACCTGAATCATTACTGACAGCGTATCTCCCAGTTGGGGATTTGTCGGCGTCACAACTACCTGCAAAGCTTGCACGGGCAGGGCAAAACTTAGAATACCAGCAACAATTCCCCCGATCGAAGTGGCGGTTAGCTTGTTTACTTTCAACTGCTGCCACCGCAAAATCAGACCCGTAACTATTTCCGCACTTAGCCCGCCGTTGCCTCGACTCACAGTCATTCTCATCACTAGGTGTCCTTAACCTTTGTCTCGCTGATATATTTTTAATATCTAGACTAACTATACCAATCCGCAATGATTCGAGAGAAACAGCCGTAGGTAAAAAGCTTGGTAACAGATTGGGAGATGAGAGACTAAAGTGAACAAACCTGACGGTCTACTGAGTACAGTTAGACCGCAGGCTTCTTTTTCCTTTTTTTTCTCATGCTTTTTATAGTGAGGTAGTTCCACCCCCACTTGCTAATATATTATCAGAGTATTTCCCGATCATCTTGGGGTATAAAAGAATAATTGTCGCTTTGGGTACCTACACCCAACGAGCCTTTCATCACGCGGGCGTAATTCCCAACGGGGTACGGGGCGCAGCGCTCAGATTAATCCCCTCTAAATATACGCCCGGGACTTCCCGGCTGGTAGTTAAATAAATACTTAAGAACACTCAAAAATTGGGCGAGACGATCGTACTTTCGCACAAATCCCGTTGCCTTCCTCAATTCCAAGATTTACCATACTTCGGACAGTTTCATTGCCCACGCATAGGTAGCTAGAAACCCGGTTTCTACGAGTTTTGCGACGAGTCACGATAAATCTAAGAAGAAACCGGGTTTCTGAGGTCTGCGTGCGTCCGCCCCCGCTGGCGTTTTTATGTCGTAGCATCAAAGCCTTGATTTTCACTTTTGGCTGATAGTGTGCTTCGTAAGCGTTGCTTGCAGCTATTGGATCACCCTGAAACCCTTATTTTCAGGTGCTCAAAAAATGTCCGAAGTGTTGCTGCTGTTAAATCAATTCTTTCTTGACCGTTTACTTTCCTAGAACATTCCTAAAACTCCCTAGTTATTGTAGCCTATTTTTGAGAAAGTAGTATTAATTTCCAATTTTTAAACCTCCACTCTCAAATGAATGGTATGAGATAAAAATTGAGAATGGCTATAATCTATCACCTAGAATTATAGGGATTCAAAGGCAGCGGTGAAACCATCTAATGTCAAGCATTCTTCCATAAATTCCTCTACATCGTTGACATTCTCAAGCTGATATTCCATGATGCGTTGACCGTCGCCTTTCATCTTTTTGGAAGAAAGAGGCGTGGCCGGATATTTGGCAGCAATGGCTTTGAAAGCTTTGGAATGGATATCCCAGCTTTCAGCAGAACATTTTATGGTTAAACGCCACATAATTAAATTACTCCTTGGGTTTGGTTTACTAAGAGTCTGACACGAGTAAAACTTAGAGCGAGAGTGCCGAAAAATCAAGGGATTCTGTTGTTTGGAAAAAAGTTAAAAGCCGAGCCACTATGTGAGCAACACCACCCTTAACATTAGACTCAACATTCAAAGGCATCACCGGATCATGGAGTGATAAGCGTAACAGAAACCAGCCGGATTCGCTAGCTGACGTGCAGGAAATTCGCAGGCCTTCGTAGTTATTGGGAACTATTTTCCAGTCAGGTTGCGTTGAGACAAATTGTTGCAGTTGCTCAATAACGCTCTCGCCGTGAGCCTTGAAATCATCTACACCAAGTTTTATCCGAAATTCTGCACTTTCTTCTGGCTCTTTTAAATTCGCAATTAAATCTGGCAAAGATTGGTTTGCTAGCCTTGACTTGGCCAATTCAATCAATAATTTGCTAACCAAATAAGCGCCATCATCCAAAAAGTAATTTTCTTTCAAAGCTCCATGTCCAGATGTTTCAATCGCCAGCCATGATTCCTGGCCGGCTTCATTGAGGCGGATCGACTCGTCAATCACATTTTTGTAGCCGCGTTTAAAGCGATGGTGAATCCCTTTTAAATCTTGTTCGATGAATTGTGTCAAGCCATCGGAGGTGATAGAATCGGTGACAATGGTAGAGCCTGGGTGTTCTTGTAATACGATCGCAGAAATCAAGGCAATTAAGCGATTGCGATTGAGTTCCTTGCCAACTTGATCGACTGCCGCACTGCGATCGACATCGGTATCAAAAATAATCCCAAAATCGGCTTGATTTTCAATTACCGCTTGACAAATCGACTGCATTGCCTGTTTATCTTCGGGATTTGGCACATGATTGGGGAAAGTACCATCGGGTTCTAAAAACTGACTGCCCGTGGTGTCTGCACCTAAAGGTTTTAAGACTTTATCAACATAAAAACCGCCAGCACCATTGCCCGCATCCACAACAATTTTTAATCCTGTTAGTGGTTGCTCAAAATTATCTGGATGATTGACGGCTTCCCGGATATTTTTGACAAATTGGTTAGCATAAACAGAGATGAAATCATGCTTTGTAATGTTACCGGGCGATGCGGCTGGCTGGAAGCTATTGCTTTGGGCTAGTGTTAAGATATCTGTAATATCCTGTTTTTGTAACCCACCTTTGGCGGTGAAAAACTTTAAGCCGTTTCGATTAAATGGCAAATGGCTAGCAGTGAGCATAATCGCGCCGTCGCAATCAAAACCAGGGGTAATGGTACTCATAAACATGGCGGGGGTTGAGGCCATTTCAAAGTCGTACACGGTTGCACCAACTGAGGCGATTCCCTCCATGACTGCTTGCATTAAGGTAGGCCCTGATAGGCGACTGTCACGCCCGATCGCGATCGTTAATTCTGCCGCAGGTTTATTGACTTTTTGCACCAGCCAACTGACAAATGATTTACCTAAGATTGTCGCAATTTCGGGGGTGAGGTTGACTTTTTCATTGGGAACGCCTTCGAGGGCGATACCGCGAATGTCTGAGCCATTTTGAAGTTTTGTCCAGTTGAAGTTTTGCATAATAATTGATGGTAAGTAAAAAGATCGGAGTCGGTGGTTGAAACCGATTATACAAACTTTCCTCTGCAGCCCGTTCGACTGAGCGCTAGCCGAACGGCTTTCGCGGACTAATAAATAAACAGGGGAGAATTTTGGGATTTGGTATTATATCATGTCCGGTCGATTACCCCTAATACGGTAGGGGCGGGTTCACGAAAAATATCTGCCAATAATTGACAATCTCAAAAACCCGCCCTTTTAATCGCGGTCACTCGATCGGACATGAAATTATTAGTCATTAGGGTGACAGAGTTTTTCAATTCAATCAGCTAATCGGCATTTAAGTTGTATTTAAAGAAACAATCCCAGTCTTGTGGGTGGGATTTGAGCAACGCCCCAACTATCCAATTGAAATGTGGAACAGCTTACGGGAAATTTCTGACTAATCACCGCTGAGATTAAGCTGTGATTCCTTAGCGGGGTTCAACGCTGTAAATTGCCTGCAAGCGGAACTCACCATGAGCGGGAACTTCCACAATATCTGTAGCTGCATTGGTCGTTTCTACGCAGAGTAAACGCTGATAATCTGCATCATCAAGGTCGGCCATATTTGCAGAAATTGTCACCCAGGGATTCCACACTACGACGGATTTACTACCCGATGATTTAATGCGAATCCGGCGATTGAGGGCGCTATCGTCAATGACTAATTCATTGGTGACATCGAGATAAATGCGATCGACTTCACCTGCTACTACCACTGCACCCACTTGAGTTTTTTCCACACCACCATCCGCTTTATCAAGATACTGGCTATTTTCTAAGCCTAAAACCTGCACGCGGTTGATATCGCCGACTTGGAAATAGGTGTGCAAAGCTTGGGTGAGGGGAAATGCTTTGTCGCCTAGATTGCGGGTGATTAATTCTACAGTGAGGGTGGTGCCGATCGTAATTACGATCGCCAGTTCAAAGGCTTGGGGCCAAATTGCTCTAGTTTCATCGGTATCCTTGAGCCCTAGAGTGACTTTGGTTGCGCCGTCTGGGGTTGTGGCGGTTTCTAGCACATTCCAGAGGCGATTCCGCACAAACCCATGACTCGGACGCCCCAAGGCTTCGGGATCTGGGCCAAACCAGGGCCAACAGATGGGTATACCGCCTTTGATGGCTTTCCCTTCTGCGTAGTAGGCTTTTTCGCTGACGAACATCAAGTCTGTGGTTTCGGTGGCTGGTTGAAAAGATAGCACTTGACCGGAATACACAGAAATTAAGGCTTTGGCTTGACCGTTGTCGATGTGAATCATGGGGAAACCACCGTTTCCGGTGGCGAAGGTGAGGTGTCCGGCTATGCCGTAGTCTGTGTTTAATTGGTCAATACTCATCAGAAATATGGGTTTGAAACCCCGTCCTTTTAGGACGGCTTTACATTGGATGGGGGGGGAGGAATTCTCCCCCGATGAATGCTTGTTACCGCCTTGGATATACTAACGACGTTCGACGTTTTGTATTCGCCTTTAACCCGGACAGTTACGGATCGAGTGCTTTCTACCTGTACGCATAACAAGTGGCGGTAAGCCCGTGTGTGTATATCCCTTCGCCACTGATATCCCTTGAGGTTACAGACTAGGGAGGCATCCAGTAACATCGTTCGGTGTACCACCACCAGATAATTCAGTTTGTCTCAAAGACGCAGGCTAGACACTGTTTTAGTCTCAAATTAAGAAGGTGGTGAGTCTTCCTCTTTCAAGCCCCATGCCTTTAGGCTGGGGTTAGTGACGCTTTTGGCTTGGTGAATTGCTTTACAATTATCCGATATTATGGTTGCTAAATTGGTTAGATTGTTGGGTTGGAGGGGGGAAGGTGCGATCGACACAACGATGCCGTCAGAGAAACCGATGGCGAGTCCCAACACATCGCGAGGGATGTGCGATCGAACCCACCGACACACCTTGCTGAGTTCCCTGTAAGCAAGCTAATGCAGCAGTTCATCAAAAGACGGTGCAGCCGCAAAACTCCGCATCTCTTCGAGGGTGATTTCAGGTGACAATTGCCACAAATGCGCCTAAAACAAGCCAAAGAGCACTATCCGACTGACTGCATCCGCTAGCGTTCGCATCGAATCACGTCACGGCGATGGGAACGTGCCTTGTACAGGAGCCGATCGCAGAATCAAAAAAGCCTTTATTGAGCGACTGGTTTACAGAAACACTAAAAAAGTTATTCCTAGTGGATTTGTGTAAAACCGACGATCGCAAATCTGCTTAATTACCAAGCGCGAGCGTATTGAACTGGAGCAGGCACGGATTGACGTAGTTGCTTCGCAGCCCGCATCGGCCAATAAGGATCGCGCAGCATTTCTCTGGCAAGTAATACCATATCTGCTTGACCTGTACGGATGATGTGGTCAGCCTGGGCGGGTGCAGTAATCATACCAACGGCTCCGGTGGCGATGTTCGCTGAGCGTCGAATGCGATCGGCAAAAATAGTTTGATAACCTGCACCCGTGGGAATCTTTTCACCCGGTACAATTGCGCCTGATGAACAATCGATTAAATCAACACCCAGTGACTTTAATTTATCGCTGAGTGCAATACTTTGTTCAATGTCCCAACCATTTGGAACCCAATCGGTTGCAGAGATGCGAACCCAAAGCGGTGTTCGATCGGGCAAAACATTTCGCACCGCTTGTACAACTTCACATAGGAACCGGATGCGATGCTCAAAACTGCCACCATAGTCATCAGTCCGTTGATTGGTCAAGGGAGACATAAATTCATGCAGTAGGTAGCCGTGAGCCGCATGAATCTCTATTACGTCAAATCCGGCTGCGAGAGCGCGTTGGGCTGCGTTGACAAAGGATGTCGTCAACTTTTGAATGTCTTCGATACTCAGAGCAATGGGGGCGGGGCTATCGGGTTCAAATGGAATGGCGCTAGGGGCGATCGAAGTCCATCCTCCTTGAGATTCCGAAAGCACATCGCCGCCATCCCACGGAGGCGCTGTACTGGCTTTTCGACCTGCATGAGCAAGTTGAATTCCTGCAACCGCACCGTTGCGGTGAATTAACTCGACGATTCGCGCCAACATTTCAATGTGAGCATCGTCCCAGATTCCCAAATCTTGCGGCGTAATTCGTCCTTCAGGCTCGACTGCCGCTGCTTCAGTCATCACCAGCCCTGCCCCTCCTACGGCTCGACTGACGAGATGAACCAGATGCCAATCATTCGCGAACCCATCAACACTGGAATATTGACACATGGGAGAAACTGCAATGCGATTTCGGAAGGTAACACCACGTTGATCCAATGGCTCAAATAAATGCGACATGGTTGTAAACCGCTGAGTTATATAGCAATCCTAAATGATTCGTGTAATTCTTGTAGGGGCTCTCCCCACGCCCGGTTGCCCCGCCTTGACTGGGGTAGGCACGGGGAGTAGGGGTAGCACTACCCCTACATATTTTTACAAATGATTCAGGATTGCTATATAAATGCACAGATGTCAAGCACAGACTTTCTTGACGCTGGGAAGTTGAGTGACCTCATTGCACCAAGTCCGCAGCTTTGAAGTTTGCGCGATCGTTGCTTCGTACTCTGGGGTCTCGGATAGGTAGGTGAAGACTGGAATTAGGTAGAAATCGCCAATGCTCAGTTCGTCACCGAGCAAATACGGGTGTCCTACAGTTAGGGACTCGATCGCCTCTAGTGCAGTCTTTACAGGTGCAACGGCAGCTTTGTCCAACCTACATCCCGAATGGACTTGTCATTTTGAGGTATCAGGAGCAACGACAAACTTACTTGTCTAAAACCTAAATCTTTATTGTTAGCAAAACCGGGGATTACTAGAAAAAAACACAAAAGTGCCTGAGTAATTATCCAGCATATTGGGTAAATCCGCAAGCAGGGCTTGAACAAATAAAAACTATTTTAACTAATCCTTTTTACCGATCGCATATCTGTGAACCTACACCATGATAAAACCGCTCAATACAAAAAAGTAATCAACACCGCTCCACCCTGCCTGAAATAAATTAAAAAAAGTAACTTGATTTTATCTCTCGGCGCTCATCTCGTTGAGGTGAAACATTACCACTAATACAGTCGCAATCCCTCGATAAACTTGCAAGAGGTTAAGCTTTTTGTGAGGAGTTGAACTCTGTGCCATGAGAAAATACCTGGGTCAAGGGTGGTCGTTGTCCTTGCTCCCCAACTACAGTCAACCCACTAAACATAGTCAACACATTAGACACTATAATATAACTTTATACTTTTTTCATAAACTTGTGCAAGAAGACTTCCGACTGATCGTTGACTTAGTTCTAGTTCTCGCTGCTGCCGCAGCAGGAGGACTCTTTGCATCGCTCTTGCGACAGCCGGTAATTCTCGGCTACCTGCTGGGAGGGATCGTAGTTGGGCCGGCCGGTTTGGGGCTGATTAAAGAATTAATTCAGGTAGACACCCTGGCTGAATTCGGGGTTGCCTTTCTGTTATTTGCCTTGGGAGTGGAATTTTCTTTCGCCGAACTCCAGAAAGTTAAAGCCATTAGTTTGGGCGGGGGGGGCTTGCAAATTGTGCTGACGATCGCCATTACTACTGCAATTTCCTTGGCTGTAGGGTGGGTAGAATCGCCCGCTCAAGGCGTGTTTTTAGGATCGATTCTGTCGCTTTCATCGACTGCAGTCGTCCTGAAATGCTTGATGGAACGCAATGAATCCGGTACTTCCCACGGTCAAGTCATGCTGGGAATATTAGTAGTTCAAGATTTGGCTTTGGGGCTAATGCTAGCAGTTTTGCCGGCACTCAATCAGCCAGCAGAAGCGATCGGCATGACGGTAGCGTGGGCCCTGCTGCGGATCGGGTTATTTGCTGTCGGTGCTGTAGTCGCCGGCATTTGGATGGTACCGCAATTGCTGCGATACCTCGCGCAAACAGAAAGCCGGGAACTGTTTTTGCTGGGAGTTGTGGTTTTGGCTTTAGGGATTGCGCTACTGACAGAATATTTGGGTTTTTCGATCGAGATGGGCGCATTTGTAGCGGGTTTAATGATTTCGGAGGTGGAATATGCCGACCAAACTCTAACTTATGTCGAGCCTTTGCGAGATATTTTTGCATCCTTATTTTTTGTCACCATCGGAATGTTAATCGACCCGATGTTTCTGTGGAACCATCTAGAAGTAATTCTGGGACTGGTATTTATAGTATTTGTCGGCAAATTCTTGATTATAACGCCGATCGTCCGACTATTTGGCTATCCGCTAAAAACAGCATTAATCGCAGGTTTGGGCTTAGCTCAAATAGGAGAATTCTCCTTTGTACTCGCTAGTGCCGGCCAAGCTATGGGGCTGGTTTCGCGCAACGTTTACCTGTTAATTTTAGGCACGACAGCAGTCACCCTCGTGCTGACTCCGTTTGTGTTGAGAAGCGTGCCACAGTTATTGAAATGGGCGGAAAATTTCGGGCCTTTGCAGCGCTATTTTGACGAAACATCTCAACCTGTGGCAATAGCTGAAACTTTGCCGGAACAAAATTATGTTGTGGTTTGCGGCTACGGGCGAGTCGGCCGAATTTTAGTCAAAATGCTGCAAAGCCGCAACTGTTCAGTTGTGGTGATCGACGAGTCAGAAAGTAGTATTCAAGACTGCAGAGTGCAAGGAATTCCTTACATTTACGGGAATGCTGCCAGCTTGCACGTATTGGAAGCCGCGCGGGTGGAACGGGCAAAAGCAATGGCGATCGCCCTTCCCGATCCTATGAGCACTCGCTTGTGTCTGAAGCGGGCTTTAGAATTAGTCCCGGATTTGGATATTGTGGTGCAGGCCAACCAAGATAAAGACATCGAACTACTTTACCAACTGGGGGCCTGGGAAGTTGTGCAGCCGGAGTTTGAGGCCAGTTTAGAACTGTCTTCCCACTTGCTGGCTGGCATGGGGCTCTCCGCAATGGCGATCGCGCGGGATGTGCAGCAAATTCGCAGCAGCCGCTATCTGGAATTGCGGCCACCGCGCGAACCTTTGGCTGTTTCGCGGGATTTGAAAGTGGCGGTTCGAGATATGAACAGCGAGTGGTACAGCTTGCCGTCAGGTTCTCCCATCGCCAGCATGACTCTGGAAGAAACTAACTTGCGGCAGTTGACAGGGGTCAGCGTAATGGCGATCGTCCGCGAAGATGGCGAGGAAATTGATTATCCTAACGGGAAGACAGCTTTGCAGTCGGGCGATCGACTTTTTGTAGTCGGAGAACCGGAAGAACTCATCAGTTTTGAGTTGCTGGCGAAAGGGGAAGTTGCAGTGCCGCAAGGCGACAGTTCTTGCCAGTGGCTGAGGCTACCAGCAAAGAGCCCTTGGGCGGGCAAAAAACTGTCAGAGGTAGATTTGCTGACCCAGTACGGGGTGCAGGTGCGGGCGATCCGCCGGGAAGGGAAATTTACTCGCTGGCCCGACGGAACTACGAATTTGCAAGAAGGCGATCGTTTGCTGCTGTGCGGCGGCTTCTACGAGCTCGGCTTGATGCAGCGGACGGCCTCACCGCCTGTGCCGCAACCTGCTTTAAAGCTGCCTTTTGTAACAGCCCAAGTCAGCGAAAAGCTGTTTAGCGATTAGGGAAGTTCGGCAACGGATTCTGTAACGGATGTAACGGATGTAACGGATGTAACGGAGGTCAGGAAGACCGAAGTTGGAAGAGGTTCGAGGGAAGAGGGAAGATTTTTCCACTCTCCCCCTCTTCCACTCTCCCCCTCTCCCACTCTCCCCCTCTCCCACTCTCCCCCTCTCCCACTCTCCCCCTCTTCCACTCTCCCCCTCTCCCACTCTCCCCCTCTCCCACTCTCCCCCTCTCCCACTCTCCCACTCTCCCCGTCTCCTTAGCCGTTGGGTTTGAGATAAGCAATTGCTGGCCGCGAGATCAGAATTTGTGTTTCTGAGGGATCGAGGACGCAAATGCAGCTATTATCCTGCCAAAAAATTCTGCCCGCTAGTAAGTCGCCGGTAAGGAGTTTGATCTCCACCTGTTTTTTGTCTTTGATGTAGCTTTGTATTAAGCGAACGCTGGGCAATCCGGTTTCAAATTCAGACATAGTTCAGAAAAATATAGTCAAATATTACCTTAAACCATATTCTTCTGTTTATACCGTTTAACCCATACTGCCGCAACTACAAGCGCGTCTACCGGATGAGGGATAAACAAGTTGGCGGCTAGTTTTCGACCGATATTCATTGAGGGATTGACATCAGCATTAATTAGATATCCCTGTGGAGTTATAAATATTATATTTGTTTATATTTCACTAGAAAGGACTATAAATTGCAGAAAGTTTTATAATACTGGGAAATGGGTAATTTGGTCAGCAAATTATCTAACCAGTTTTAACCAAAAGAGGTTTGTTTTTATGCCGATCGAGTTTGCGAAGTATCACGGACTGGGAAATGATTTTATTCTGATTGACAACCGCCACTCGTCAGAACCCGCGATCACGCCAGAACAAGCTGTGGATTTGTGCGATCGACATTTCGGGATTGGCGCAGACGGTGTGATATTTGCTCTTCCGGGTCAAAACGATACTGACTATACGATGCGGATTTTTAACTCCGACGGTTCGGAACCGGAAATGTGCGGCAATGGAATTCGCTGTTTGGCTAAGTTTATCGCCGATTTGGAAGGGTCAGAAATTCACCCCCCCCAACCCCCCCTTGCTAAGGGGGGGAGTGAATCGGAAGAAATTCACCCCCCCCAACCCCCCCTTGCTAAGGGGGGGAGTGAATCGGAAGAAATTGACCCCTCCCTTGCTAAGGGGGGGAGTGAATCGAAAGAAATTGACCCCCCCCAACCCCCCCTTGCTAAGGGGGGGAGTGAATCGAAAGAAATTGACCCCTCCCTTGCTAAGGGGGGGAGTGAATCTAAGACTGAGTACCGGATTCACACAGGTGCGGGCGTTATTATCACCGAATTGCGATCGGACGGTCAGGTTAAGGTGGATATGGGGGTTCCCCGGCTACTGGCTGCGGAAATTCCGACAACTTTGGCTGCATCGGATGCCAAAGTTATTGATGTGCCGATCGAAGTTGCTGATAAATCTTGGTCTGTTACCTGCGTCAGCATGGGTAATCCTCACTGCATTACTTTTGTAGAGGATGTTTCGGCTGTTGCTTTAGAAACTGTCGGGCCTCAATTCGAGCACAACAAAGCCTTCCCGCAGCGTACCAATACGGAATTTATTCAAGTGGTACGTTCAGACTACGTAAAAATGCGGGTGTGGGAAAGAGGCGCGGGTGTTACTCTAGCTTGTGGGACTGGTGCTTGTGCTGCTGTGGTAGCTGGGGTGTTGGTAGGAAAGTGCGATCGGGCAACTGCTGTTGAGCTCCCCGGCGGCGTTTTGGAAATCGAATGGGCAGAAGTTTCTGGGCGGATTTACATGACCGGGCCGGCACAGCGAGTATTTACTGGTTGTATTAGTCATTAGTCATTAGTCATTAGTTATTAGTCATTAGTTATTAGTCATCAGTCATTAGTCAGAAGGGATTTTTTGTTTAATTAACAAGCAATAAAAATTATTGAATTCAAAATTTTTATTGCATTCTGACCAATGCCTTCCGCATTCGCAAATCATATCATGTCCGGTTGAGCGACCGCGATTTTTGTAGGGGCGGGTTCACCAACAATACCTGCCAATAATTGACAATCTCAAAAACCCGCCCCGACGGGGATATTATGGTTAATTGATCGGACATGATATCATTGGCTGCGGACTGAAGACTGAAGACTAATAACTAAGCCTGAAATCTAAAATCTAAAATCTAAAATCTAAAATCTAAAATTAAGTAGGTGGGCTTGCATGGCTGGAGGTATTTATCTGATTCAGGACGACGACAGGCTGGTAGAAATGATGGAACAGCCCTACGACTCGGAAGACCAGTTACAAGAGTTGCTAGTAACTTATCCTAATTTGATCGCGGGAGACCAAATCGATCGGGCGACGGCGCGGAGATGGCTGTTAATTTCGCGGGAAGCTGCACCCAGCGATGAGGAAACAGCGGTGCAGTGGTCGCTGGATCATTTGTTTCTCGACCAAAATGCAGTTCCTACTTTGGTGGATGTCAGGCGAACTCCTAATGCCGAACTGCGGCAAAAAGTTTTGGGTCAGTCGATCGACTATGCTGCTAATGCGTTGGTTTACTGGCCTGTCGATTCAATTATTGCTCTGTTTGAAGCTAATTGTCGCGATCGGGGTCGCGATCCTGAACAGATTTTTGAAGAGTTTCTCGGTGCGGATGCTAATGAAGACAGATTTTGGCAGAAGGTTAAAACTAATTTGCAAGCGGGTAAAGTTCGCTTAGTGTTTGTAGCTGACGAGATTTCCGCTGAAATGCGCCGAGTTGTGGAATTTCTCAACGAACAAATGGACCCGGTTGAAGTTTTGGCCCTGGAAATTAAGCAGTATGTAAGTGAAGACGGTTTGAAAACGCTGGTTCCCAGAGTGATCGGTCAGACAGCGGAAGCACAGCAGAAAAAATCCAGCGCAACGCGCGAAAGAAGGCGCTGGGATGAATCTTCATTTTTTGCGGAAATCAAAGCTAGACGAGGCGCGGACGAGGCGCAAATGGCAAGAGCAATTTACGTTTGGGCGAAAAGTCAAGAACCTGAAGTTCAAATCCATTGGGGAACGGGGGATGCCTACGGCGGTTTCGCGGCTCAATTGCCTCAAAGGGGAAGAAAACCCTATCAGTTATTCACTGTAGATATTGCTGGCAGAATGGAGATTTCTGCTGACAATTACGGTTCCCAGCCGCCGTTTAATGCGGAACACAATTGGCTGGAATTGAGAAGTAAACTGAGTTCGATCGGTCTGTCGCTACCTATAGAACCGGGCGAGAGAAGGTCGCCGAGTCTGGCTTTGTTTACTTTGCAAGACGAATCTGCACTGAAGCAAGTTATGGAAACTTTTGATTGGGTGATTGAGCAAATTCAAACGTTATAGTTACACTCAGAGATGATAGAAACGGAGGACACGGCAGTGCCGTTTCCCTACCCCCATTAATTGTAGGAAAACGGTACTGCCCATTAGTGTAAACTTAACGTAAAACCGATAGTCCGGCAAGGGTTGAAACCCCTGCCTCAAAGCGAAAGTCCTCTCAAAGAGGACTAATGAGTTTTTCAGTCCTCTTTGAGAGGACTTTCGCTATTAGACAGGGAATTCATTCCCTGGCGGAGTGCTGGGTGGGCGGGATGACTGGCGCACAAAAAGCTTAAGTTGACACTTATGAGCCCTGCCGTGTCCTGATTGTGGGTAATATTAATTCCGAGGCTACCGGATTTGATATAACGCACCCTACCCTATGTGCTGGGTAGTATGTATATGCCCGGTTCAGTGTCTGGCCCAGGCAGAATTTCACGGCTGCTTTTAACACCTCTACTTTCGCACAGATTTGCAAACGATTCTAAACCTTCTAATCTTGCTGAAAGTTCACTCAACCCATCCAAATATTCAGCTACGGCAATTTGGCGATGTGTCCATGCTCGATCAAATTTAGCAGAACTATAGGACATTTCAAACTCTACATCAACATAATTTTTTTTGCCTCGGATTTGGTCAGGAGATAAAGTGCGATCGCTTGGTGATATTTCCGTAATTCGTTCTACTCGTTCTGAGGTAATATGGTTCTTAAACCGAGAATTAGTAAAGCGATAAGCAGTAGATAGATAAGTGTTTTCATCATTGATTAGTGCCTTCCCCCATCTTTCGGCGACTTGTTTAAATTGGGGGATTTGTAACGCCAGTAATTCTTTAGCTTCTTGATGTTTCCCTATTTCTAAGAGAAGATTGGCTTCTGTTGCTACGGCTACAGCCCAACCTTGAATAGAAACATCAGCATTAAGCATAATTTCAGCATCTAATTCTGGGGTAGCTTGCATTGCTTGATTACTGAGAAATAATCCCACACGGGAAGCTGTTTTAATGGCCGATCTCGGTGATTCATCAGGAAAACGAGAGCGCTCGTCAAGTTCAGCTTTTAAAGCTGCAATTTCTTTAATTAGCATGGCTTGATGAAGATGGGAAATAGCTTTAGCAAGGCTTTTTTGCTTTTGGCGGCTGTCTTCTACCAATAAATACAGATATGCCAATTGTTCAGAGATAATATATAAGCGATTATCAACCCGATTTAACCTATATTCAACTCGATTAAATCCTTCTTCCATGCGATTATCAATCCGATTTAAACCCGATTCAACACGGTTAAAGCCTTCTTCCATTGACTGTTGAATGTGACCTAAAGTTTTTTGTACTTGGTGCAGTTTGTAGCCCATATAGGCAAAGCCAGCAATACTGACACCAAGGTTTAAAACACTTGCGCCCGCAGCAATTTGACTTAGCCCCATCACTGAGGATAAGGTTTTTTCAATACCGATTAATTTACTCTCGACACCTATTAATTTATGATAGCTAAGCCCATGACCAATAACATCAATTCCTGCCACAATGGGAGAAAAGGGAACAGTCATCAGTTTGCTAGTCAGTCCGGGAGTTTCGGCTAAATGGCGGACAATTTGACCACCATTTACAGTTCCCGCAGCCCATCTAATAACGCTTCCATAGCGTTGCATTGAACCATTAAGTAAACCTTTGATAATTTCGGGATTGTTAACTAAGAGAGTGGTATCAATTAACATTTTAATTGCTCCTATTTAGCGATTGTAAACTTCAAGCTTTTCGTAGGCTTCCATTTGGAATCTATCAGACACTTTAACCTCAACTGCTAAACCAGCTAAGTTACGAAACGCATCATGTCTATCAAGTTGATTGACTTTAGGCTTAAATCCTTCGTCATCTTGCTTCAGTTTAATCTCAACTAAGTAAATATCATATTCTGATTCTGCTCCTTTGGCGACTGAATACTTATTGATATCAGGTTTTTGCAGAGAAAGTTCAGTGTCAGATCCTAGCCATAAATATCTAGTAATTTGGTAAAGTTGTTCTCCCTCACTAACATCAATATGCTTTTTGTCTTTTAGCGATTCAAGGAACTCTGCTTGTGAGGCAGAAATAACTAAAACTAAAACTAAAGATTGTTTAGCATTTTCCTGCACTACAGCATTTTTATCTGGCGGAGGTGGAGGATTAATAACAAATTCTCCAGGTTTTCTATCAGTTGGCGGTTGTGGTTCCTCTTGTTGCTTCTTGAGACAAAGTGCTCCTACTATCAAGAAAAAAAATACTACTAAAGGGTCCATTTTTCAACTCCTAAATTTCATTATGTTTAAAACTTGCTTCACTGACGAATAATCTCTTGTAGCTTTTGATAAACTCCTGTTGCATGATCTTTTTTAACTTCAAAGTCACGCCAGAACTGTTTTTCTTGCTCAAAATTGCCCTCAATAATACTTGATTGTTGCTGCAAAGCGCGTTCAGCTAGATTGGTAATCTCATCAACGGATTCTTCAAAGTTACTGCTAACATCATCTAACCGTTTGGAAATCCACTCAAACAAAATATCCCACAAACGTTTTTTCCCTTTCTCAATTCCACTTGACCATTGTTTTGCCATTAAGTCGGGAGAAGGAAGGAAAAGTTCAACATACTCGATATCTTCATAAATATTCCGAGTTACAGCTTCTTGGTATTCACGGGTTACAGGTCGTGTTTTTGTGCTAGAGAAACAAGAGCCATCCCTATAGCTTTCATATTCTGTTTTTCTGCGAGTTTCATTTACTTCTTCCTTACCAACTTCTTCTTTTTCTGTGGTTCGCTTTTTTTCTATAGCTTCTGGAAGTTCAAAAAACTTCTCAGGTAAAGTTGGCAAGTTTTGAGCTAACTTTTTGCGTAAATTACTGATGGCTGCTTGTTCAATATTAATCGAAGAAAAAACTTCCTCTGACAAACAAACTTTTAGTTTCTTAACTAGCTCATTAGATGGCTTCTCAACTAATGATTGTAAAGCTTGTTCAATTTTTTGAGCTTTTCCTTGCAATAAAAAC
Organism: Microcoleus sp. T3_B1; assembly: GCF_036700445.1. NCBI lineage: Bacteria > Bacillati > Cyanobacteriota > Cyanophyceae > Oscillatoriales > Microcoleaceae > Microcoleus > Microcoleus sp. T3_B1. Next base: position 7,748 of record NZ_JAUBOX010000084.1, on the reverse strand, counting down.
TCTGCTCTTTTGGATATAGCTTTTCTCATGCTGTGATATAGCAACAGAGTATAGCGTTCATCATGTTCAATTTCTTTTGTTCCATGATTATCATCAGCCCGTACACGCTTAACTAAGTATTCTGACTTAGGAGAAAACTTACTGAGTCTTCGACTAACATTATCATAGGCTTTAGAAATATCCTCAGCTAATGAAGGTAATGTGATTTCCCCTAGTTTATCTCTGAGTTCAAAAGCTCCTTGATTATTTTTAAACGCATCGCGAACTGGAACAATTAGAGATGTGGTTAAATCTCCTTCTACCTCATTGACAGCACCAAATAGCCGAGAAAAGCTATCATCAAACCCTTTTATGTTAGCAATTTTTTTAGCCTCAATATGATCTTCAGGAGCTATTTTTAAGAGTTCTATTATTGCCTTAATATCGCCATGAAATTCTTTTTTACAAATTTTGATATTTTTATGAAATTCTTGACGAATTTTAGCAATGTTATCTCTTTCTTGTTTAACCTGTTCTTTATTGTTAATTTTTCGGGTTTGAATCAAAATATCAAGAGATTGTGCCAAAGCATTGTAATTGTCGAATACTTCCAACAATGCAGGAAGTATTACCAATTCAGCAAATGATTCTTGAACCCGCACACGGAAACGATCCCAAAGTTCTCTACCTCCACTCCATTCTAAAGAATAGTGGAGAATTTGCCGCATGGTTTCATCATCAATAATCTCATTCTCGTCTATCCGGTCTTCAAGATCGCGGAACCAATTCTTTAAATCTCGATTCTCTTTAGTATTTGATTTAATAACTCCTGCACAGTCTTGAAACATAGCCTTAAGGAGTTTTAAGCGTATCTCCTGACTCATCAATGACGGTTGGTTAAAAGCTCCTGAACCCCAAGCACACTGAGCATAATATAAAAGACGAGCATTAAAAGGCAGAACATCAGGGAGTTCTGGAAGCGATAAGACCTCTTTAATTTCTTCTCTTAACTTATCAATCCGCTCTGATAGAGGTAAATCATCTGCTCCTCGGTTATCGACCCGATTTAAGATAAAAATCATCGAATCTGTGCGACCTTGTAGATATTCGACAACTTTCTTTAATTCTTCTAATAAGCGTTTTCTGTGTTCATCATCTACCTGCATATAGTCTAAAGCCACTAAACTAAAAGCTTTATTAACTTGCTTTTGGATAGTTGCTAAGTTAGCCCGGTCTTGAACTGATTTTAATCCCGGTAAATCAATCAATTCAACTCCGATTCCGTTGGGTAAACCCAGTAAAGAAGCATCACAAGCAGGTAAAAGAGGAACATGAGCTGTTATTTGTGGCGCAACATACTCACGCTTTTTCCGCGCCGCGTGATAGGAGTGCATCACGGTGCGAATTCGCTGGTATAAATCCTCATCGCTTAATCCCGTCCATTCACCAGCATCCCAAGCAGCATCTTCCGTTTCTGCAATCATTAATCTCTGTTCTTGAGAATGTTTGATGGTTAATACACCCCCACTCATTTCTCCGGCTTCAATCGGTGCGATTTTTCGACCAATCAGCGCGTTAACAATCGTTGACTTTCCAGAGGAAGTTGTGCCCAGAGTAGCAATCCGAAAACTAGGATTTTCTAGGCGTTGGACGGCTTCTTGATAAACAGTTAAAAAATCCTGTAGGCAAGATTGAATCCCCGGATCAGCAAAAACATCCGGGGACGAGTTGACTAAGCTAGAGACTGAGTTGCCTAATTCTTGTAAAAGGTTGCGCGTGTTGTTTAACTTAGATTCAATTACAGGCATGGCAAAAATGCTTCCTTAATGATCTTTGTTAAGTATAACTAAGGAGACACGGCATCGCACCTCGTACATCCACGGATGTTTTAAACCTTGCCACAAAATAAAGAGTCACTCTTAAATCAACTTGTAGAGTGCCTCGGAGATTGATTATTTCGATTTATAACAGGTTTATTCTGCTCTGGGGCATCCTACGCACCTTGCTGTCCCGCACCTTGCGTTATATTTTTCGGGCGGGCGGGACACCCCACAATAATTCCATCAAACTTGACTGTACAATTTATATGCGCCTGAGCTTGTTAATCTCATTATTATGTTTAGGGGATAATGGGTGTCACCATCAACATAATAATGAGTTGATGCAGAGTGAGCGGCCGATCGCCAATTACCAATAACCAATGACTATTGATAGCGAATGTTTGCTTGTTTTAAGCGCCGCAATGCTTCTCCCAGTCGATCGCAATCTGCAATTAAACTAATTCTCACATATCCTTCGCCGCCCGGCCCAAAAGCATTGCCAGGAGTCACCACAACACCCGTTTGCTGCAAAACATTCAGGGCAAAATCAGTAGAACTCATGCCCGGAGTGCAGGGAACCCAAAGATACATTGCAGCCAGAGGTTTAGGAATATTCCACCCTAATTCTGCCAATCCTTCCACCATGAAATCCCGGCGAGTCCTGTAACGATTCTGCACTTCGTGCAAGTAACTATCCGGCAATTGCAGTGCTGTTTCTGCTGCTGTTTGCAATGCGGAAAATATACCGTAATCTAGGTTGGTTTTTAATGTCCGCAAACCTTGAATAATTTTGCTATTTCCTACTACAAAACCGACTCGCCAGCCGGCCATATTGTAGGTTTTGGACATAGTATGAAATTCGACACCGATTTCTTTACCGCCGGGAATTTCTAATAAACTTGTCGGTTGATAGCCGTCAAAGGCTAATTCCGCATAACACAAGTCGTGAACCAGCAAGATTTGATGTTTGTGTGCGAAAGCCACAATATCTTTGTAAAATTCGCGGGGTGCTGTTGCTCCAGTCGGATTGCTGGGATAATTGAAATAGAGTATTTTGGCTTGTTCGGCTACGCTGTCGGGAATGTCGGCTAAGTCAATTACCCAGTCATTTTCTGGTTTGAGAATGATGTTGTGAACTTTTGCACCGGCGATGATTGGGCCGCGAAATAATACGGGATAAGCAGGACTTGGTACTAATATTAAGTCCCCTGGATTGATATAGGCGATCGCAAAATGTGCTAAACCTTCTTTAGAACCCAACAAAGGCAATGCTTCGCTTTCTGGATCGAGTTCAACGTTGTAGCGGCGGCTGTACCATTTAGTAATAGTACGGCGGAAACTGGCAGTTCCTTCAAAGGGTGGATAGCCGTGATTGGCAGAATTTTGGATGGCTGCGACAGCCGCTTCTACTACTGGTTGAGGAGTGGCACCGTCGGGGTTTCCCATTCCTAAGTCTATTAAATCGAGTCCTTGTTCGCGGGCGCGGGCTTTGAGTTCATCGAGACGGGCAAATACGTAGGGCGGTAGTTTTTGCAACCTGTCAGCAGGGGTAATCCAATCCAAGGTCATTTATTTTTTGTCAGTTGTCAGTTTTCCTGGTTTGTAGTAAGGACTTTCGTCCTTGCTAGCACAGCCTTTTCAGGACTTTAGTCCTTACTACAAACTGTTTTAATTCTTAATCTTTAATTCTCCCACAGGTGCGGTGGTAGAAACCATCGCTGCCATTAATTGTTGGGGAACAACTTTAAAAGGCAGTCGGTGGATGTCGGAATTCGGATTGCAGGCGATATCGGCGGCGCGCTGCAATTCTGTGATGGTAATGTCTCCGAGTCCTAGGTTGTCTAAAGTTTGGGGCAATCCAATTTCGGCGTAGAATTTTAGCAGTTGCTGTCTGGCGCTAGCGGCGAGTTGATTGTTTTGCAGCATTTCTTCTAGTCGCAGTTGTACTAAAATGCCGTAGGCGACTTTTTCGCCGTGCAATGTGCCGTGACTTGCTAATAGATGAGTTAGGCCGTTGTGGACGGCGTGGGCGGCGACGGTGCGACATTGGGCGCCGCCAATTCCGCCGATTACTCCTGCTAGCAATACGGCTGCATCTGTGACTTCTTGCCAGGTTTCGCTACCGGGTTCTTTGAGGGCGGCGGCTGATTTTTGGAATAAAATATCGCGCAGTATTCTAGCTTGTTGGACGGCGGAAATTATCAGGGTTTGTTCGGAGTGTCCGCTGCTGACTGATGCTTCGTACCATTTGGCGATCGCATCTCCAACTCCTGCTACTAATGTCCGCTGCGGTGCGGTTTGAATTAAGCCGTAGTCGAGTATTAATAAGTCGGGACATCGGGCTAATGTGACATCGTATTGGAATGCACCTTGTTCTGAATAAATGTTAGAAAGGGCTGTCCAAGCGGCACAGGTGGCGGCTGATGTCGGTATTGTGACGATCGGGATTTTGCACTGATGGGCGACGAGTTTTGCTGCGTCTAAGGCTTTGCCGCCGCCGACACCGATGATGAAGTCGGCTTGATGGGTTTGGGCTGCCTCGCGGAGGGTTTCGAGGCTGGTTTCGCTGCAATCCTTGCCGTATGCTGTTTCGGCCGATTTTAACTGCTGCTGTTCGAGGATTGGTTGCAGGTACGGTTGGGCGGCGGCGAGGGAGTTGCTGCCGCCGACGATTAGCGGCCGCTTTCCGAAACGGGCGATCGCATCTCCGGCTTGTGCTAAGGCCGATCGACCCCGCAATACACAGGCTGGAGCAATTGTCAAGGAATAAATTGCAGTTGGGGTGGCGGTTTTAGTGCTTTGGGTTTGAGTCATCGAACCACTGGATAAGTGACGAGAAGGTTGACGCTTTGCAGGATTGCTGGATTTTCTAGGATAACTCTAACCCATGTTGGGCGATCGGGTAAGTTTTGTAAAGTTTTTATTAAGTATTGTGCGGGGTTGGGGGATGGGAGGGCGGAGTTGAGGGGAGTTGGAGAGTTGAGGGCGATCGAATTATGATTAAAATTGAGGCTTAACGTACAACTCCCAGACTTGTTTCACTGCTGCTGCATCTGGTTGAGAAATTTGCCGGGTTTTCGCTAGCAACAAAAACTTTTCCCGACAATCTAATCTAGACAAACGTACTGTAGTCATCATAAAGTCCTTCGTCTTCGGGTACGTAGCCTTTCAAAAAAGCGTCGTGGCTGCGAGTGTAACATTTCTCAATTAAATACTCCTCGCCATCGAGTACCGAAAACTCCGTTAATTCAGGATATGTCAAAAAATCTTCGGCTGTAGCAGGTATAAATGGTGCTAGTATTTTATGGCGTTCTGCTATTGGCAGGCTAGCAATTTCTCTAAGTGATAGCTTGAGACTATGTTCGGTTGTTGACGAAATATTAGACTCAGAACTTTCGCTAGGTAAGTGCTTTTTCTGTTCCGCTTTTTGCACGAGGAATTGTGCAAAGTCGAGCACTTCTTGTTGTTTCTCCGTTGGCAACTGTCGCAGATTCTCTAACACTGCTTGCTCAAAATTAATTGTTTCTGACATTTCAATTACCTTCCCTAAGCGTTTATCGGTTTATTTCTCACGCAGTCAAGTTTTGTAGTTCCATGTTGGCCAATCGCGCCATAATTTTCATCTTTCCCTTTTAGTTCACCCATCACACCGCCAAATCTTGATACTTTGATCTGAACTGCCACTAACCAGAGTGTGCCCATCCGGGCTAAAACTAACCGAATTAACCTGGGCTGAATGCCCTGTGAGAGTGCGAATTTGCTGTCCGGTTTTCAGATTCCAAAGCTTGATAGTGTTGTCTCCACTACCACTCGCAATAATTTGTCCATCCGGGCTGATGACCACGGAAAAAACAGACTCTGAATGCCCTGTGAGAGTGCGAATTTGCTGTCCGGTTTTCAGATTCCAAAGCTTGATAGTGTTGTCTCCACCACCACTCGCAATAATTTGTCCATCCGGGCTGATGACAACGGAAAAAACCGACTGTGAATGCCCTATGAGAGTGCGAATTTCCTGTCTGGTTTTCAAATTCCAAACCTTGATAGTATTGTCATAACTACCACTAACCAGAGTATTTCCATCCGGGCTAATAGCGACAGACCAAACCGAGTATGAATGCCCTATGAGAGTGCGAATTTCCTGCCCTTTTTTCAGATTCCACAGTTTGATAATATTGTCTTGACTGCCACTAGCAAGAGTTTCTCCGTCTGGACTAAAAGCAAGAGACCGAATTAAAAATGAGTGACCTTTTAGAGTGCTAATTTTTTGTCCATTTTCCAGATTCCACAGCTTAATTTGTTGGTCAGAACTTCCACTAGCTAAAATTGTTCCATTAGGGTTAATGGCAACGCAATAAACCGCACCTGAATGCCCTGAAAAAGTACGAATCAGTTCTCCTGCCTGGAGATTCCAAAGTTGGCTACAATTTCCACTGCTGTCACTAACAAAAGTGTTGCCATCTGGACTAATAACTACGGACGTAACAGGTGAAAAACCTACGCCATTAATAGTTTTTACACATTTGAAGGAGTGAGCTTTTCTAATGATTTGTTCTTCTCTTGGTTGTTGGCGTTGGGCTTCAGCTTTGACAGCTTTTTCTATTTGTTGTTGGGGTTTTGCTTTAGCTTTGGCAGTCTCTTGAGATTGACGTTCAGCCTCTACTTGCTCAATCAGCTTTTTCAACTCCTGTTCATATTGTTCTCGATGCCGCCGCTGAATATCCTGAAGAATATCAAAATAAGGTTTCACCCATTCTTCTGCCAACCCATCTTCAGCCAATTCATCCTTTAAATTAAACAACTGAGGTTCATAGCCAGGGTCAATATTGAGATAATACAAATCGGCTAAAAATCCCGCCAGCAATTTGTGAATCGCCACAATCAACTGCCGAATCATGCGGAGGGCTTTTTTCTCACTTATCCCAGATGCTAAAAGTGCATCTTTTGCCTCTTCCCAGTCAAAAGCTTTGGTAGAAAACAGGGAGACTTCCTGATTATTCAGGAATCCCCAAAAGCCGACGCGAAAAGTTACCGCATAATCGCTGATATCGCTATATAAAATTGTAGTAGGAACCGGAGATAAAATTCGCTGCAAGCGTTCCACATCAATATCACCAATCGACTCAGTGAAATAGTCGCTATAAAACTTAACCGGGCGTAAGACATCCTGTTGAGGATAATGCTGTCTGAGAAAATCTCCCACACTTCTCATCTCAATTGGCAAATCTTCACAAAAGGTTTCCGGGCATCGCTTGCTAATTTTTGGCGGTGATAGTAAGATTAAGAGGCGGTGTTGCTGCTGAAGTAAAATCTGCTTAGTTTCCTCTCGATTCAACTTAGAAAACCAAGTATCTTTATCCCAAATTGTTTGAATTTCAGCCAGCTTGATCTGAATATCCTTTGCTTGCAATTCCCGCATCAAATCCCGCTGCAAGGCTGCCAGCTTCAGTCTGTCTTGCTGTTCCTGTTCCTGCAACTCAAGGCGGCGTGCTGTTTGTGCTACTGTCAGCTTTAACAATTCGTTATCTCTGGCATCTTTCGCTTTCGCGTATTCGAGCATTTCCTGGGAATAACGCTGTTTTACTGGCTCTATCTCAGTCGAATCAGAGGATATCTGATTGGGAGCGGGAATCAGAAATTCTACCCATTGTTGAGCTTTATTGCCGAGGGTTTCTCCTAGTTTGTGACCGATATTTCGGGCGATGGGTGACAGCACTTCCGAGATTAAGGGAGCGAGAGCGAGGATGGCTTTTGCGAACATAAATGTGGGTGAGGATGCGGTTATTAATAGTGTAGCAGGATGTTAGGAGGTATAATTCGGATGGTTGCCCGATATTCTGCACTTGTTGCTTTTTAGATTTAATTTCATCATTGATAAGCTGTCAAACATCTAAACTGCATTAACTAAGTTACCTTTATTTTTTATTTTTCGGTTCCATTTCATAATTAGTC
>NZ_JAUBOX010000004.1:184164-198020 GCF_036700445.1 Microcoleus sp. T3_B1 | reverse complement strand
GATCCGCCCTTGGCTTTGGGATGAATGTGCTCTACTTGTAGAGGTGTATCAACAACTCCACAATACGCGCACTTTCTCTCCCATTTATTGAGTAAATATTCGCGGATCTCGTAGCCACATAAAACACCTTGCTGATACTCCAATCCGCTAATTTCCGGGTTTTCTATTTGCTGGAGGTCGAACCGCACAAGTTCTTGAACAACAGAAGAAATTGGCGCAACCTTTATCAATCTAGTTACCCATGTTAGGGTTGTTTCGACACGATGTTGTAAGCTTGGAGCCAGCCACCCTTTCGGGCGAGTTCTATTTAAAAATCTAGCTTTTCGGTAGCGGGTATGGCGATTTCTTCTGCCTCTACGCAATGAACGGCGCGACTCCAGACTGGCTTTGATAGCTTGCCCCCTGTGGGTTAGTTCTGCGCCAAAGATTACGTTTTCTCCTTGGACTAATGCGATTCCCGTGGTTTTGGAGCCAGGATCTAATTTAAGAGTGATTGGTTTTTGGGGTACTGTTACCTCTACTTTGAGAATTATCGTGAATGGATACCTCCTGAAAACAGCAGCTTTGCCAGTGGTTAGCAATTTACGAGCCATTCCTGGGCGGATTGGATTGAGCGGTCTTTTTTGAGTATCACGTACAAAAACAAAATTAGACATTAAATGTCCTCCATTTCTGGGTAATGTTTGCTTCGTCAATGTTTAAGGTCGGTAACTATTTCAAAAGCACTGGCTTAACCCTTACACCTGTTTAACTTTTGAATTCTAGAGCAGAAAACTAGCACGCATTTTCTGGTAGGTACTTGAACGCTTACCTTAAACGTAGTGGGCGAACCACTTAGACTGGTCAACTCGGCTTTTTCAAGCCCACACCGTATCGGTACTCCGTAGCTTGCGGGTCGCGTAGCGACATCGGTGTCGGGTGATTGACTAGCAATCTAGTAGGCGATTGATTGTTGATTAAAGCTTCTGTGTCTGTAGTTGCACAAAATGCGCTATCTGTCCAACTACAAACCGCAGCGATTAATGATTAGCAATGATGACTCCACCCAAACACAGGTACTTGCTTTCCGAGGCTATCGAGGGTCTAGAAAAAAAATTAGATTACAGAGTTTAAGCTTCCAGATTCATCTGTTATCGAGTAAATCTAAAATCTAAAATCTAAAATCTAAAATCGACTGACTTAGGAACCTTTGTTGTCCGGTGCTTAAAGTTACAAACTAGCAAACAGTCTGTCCCAAGTTTTGCCTCCCACAACTCCGTCTACAGGAATATCCGCTTGTCGCTGAAATCTTTTCACTGCATCTTCGGTTGTCGGACCGAACACGCCATCAATTACGATCGGGTGTGGGGACAATCCCCGCGCGTTCAACAACTTTTGCAGTTTCTTCACATCGTGCCCTTTCGAGCCGCATTTTAAAATCCTTTTATGGTGTTTCACTGCTGGTTGATGGCAATCATCAGTGTGGCAAACTGCGGAGCCTGCTGCATAGTTGGCTCTACTTGTGCCAGTCAAAACTAATAGAGCGAGAATTGCTAGTAAATAATAAAAAGTCTGTGTTCCGGCCATACTTTCCCTGTTAAATTTTCAAGCGTTTTTTGTAATTTGGACGATTGTTTGAGGGTGAGAAACCGGGTTTATAGGATGGGGGCATCCAATCTTGATTGACCAGGTTTCTGGCAACAGTCAACCGACATTCTACAATATAAGTGGCTTTACTGCAAAATCTCCGATCGTGCAAGTTAAATTTTGTTGCTGTTTGGTAGCAGCAAAGGTAACAATTACTTCGCAAGCAACTGCAACCGTCAGCATTACCAAGTTTCGCGCCAGCGGGTAATCGCAAACGTCATCATTCGCCGCTGAAGGAACCCGATAGTGTTGGTTCCAAATTATTTCGGAATAATCGGCAGCTAATCCGACGTGCACGCAGGGAAGGGAGGCACTCGCACAGTAATCCTTGACTGCTTGCCGCCCGACACTGTTATCAAAAGTATCGATGACTGTGGCGCTGTTGGCAAGCAGCCGATCGGCATTTGCGGGTGTCAATTCTTTTGAGTGCGCGTCAATGCTGACTCCCAAAGCCCGGTAGAGGTTGTTGGCGAGAATTTTGGCTTTGAATGCGCCGATGTCCGATCGATAATAGGGTTGAGTGGAAAGGTTGCGTTCCTCGATGCGATCGCGATCGATGACTTTTAACTGACAAAAGCCCGATCTCGCCAGACTTTCTGTAATATTCGCACCCAAAGCGCCCGCCCCGCACACCGTTACCGGGAAATTTTTGATCTGCGACATCACTGCGGCACTTCTGTAAAGTTGTTCGTGAAAAAATATGCTCATGGTCAGTAGTCAGTAGTCAGTAGTCAGTAGTCAGTAGTCATTATTTCCTATCTATCTTCAACTACTCCAACCAATGATTGCAAGTCGAAGTCTTTGTCCAATCCGCTGAGACAAATGCCAGCACTCATAACTGTCAAGTCATTTTTGGCGATCGCAGAAGTGTGATGTTCTCCAGTCCCGCTAGTCCATTCAACCAGCCAATAATGTTTGCGATCGCAAAAATCCCGCAATTCACCGCCACCCATTTTTAGCGCCCGCTGCAAGCGCTGTTGATCCCGCACTTTCGGATCGAAATCTTTAATATTTCGGGACACCAATTCGTAAACAGTTCGCATTTCCGGCGTCATCCCTTTAAAGCGAACTTCTTGAGGCAAAATCAACTTTTTCAAAGCAGCTTTTAAGTTCTCAGACTGCCGCGGATCGGCGCGCCTGTCAATCTCTTCAAACCACAAACAATGACCGTCCCACCGCGCAACGATCTGCTCAAACTGCGAACCTTTAGTTACTAAATGCACTGCTACGGGTTTCGCAACACCAGTACGCTGTTTAGCATCAGATTCATTAACAGGATAAGCCAGCCACGTTTGCCCTTGCAGCACGCAGGCTAAGTGCAAGCGAACGGGTACGAGCAGTTGCAAATACTCTGCCACTTGCGGCAAAATCGGCTCCTCAATTACTGCAGCAATTTCCTCATTAATCGGCCTAAAAATCGCCCATCCTTCAAAGTTGCGCGGCTGCGGTTGAAAAGTATAAACCATTGAGCTAACTCTTACCCGCACGCTTCCCCCGCGCACGCATGGAGCCAGGAATTGGGTATCGAGTAGCTGCCCTTCTTGGGCAGCGAGTTGGCTGAGGATTTTGCGGATATCTGCCACTGAATTGACCTCCATCATCTTACTTTTCGTTACCTAAAACACTTTTAATTTAAAAGAAATATAAAGATTGTTTAACACTATTGACAGGACTTAATCTCCTAATCTAATATTGAGCGAACCTCGCAACTTAACCTGGTAAATATCGTAAGTAAATATGCTGAAAAAGCTTTTTTCTAAGTGGGTTGTAGTCACAGCTTTGACACTTCCTCTTTTTGGCTCAGTCCAGGTAGCTAAAGCTCAGGACAGCTATGGAGCTACTGCTTATTCTCCGACTTCTGACGCCACTGGTATTAGTTGGGATCATGCTACAGAGAAAGAAGCACTAAACGCAGCAGTAGCCGTCTGCAATGAACAAAGCGGAGGTGCGAACGACTGCGAAGCGCTGACCTCTAATAGCAATAATTGTGGAGCGATCGCAGTAGGCAAAGGAGGAGCCGGTGCGGGCTGGGGCGACGATAAAGCCGCAGCAGAAGCTCAAGCTCTCGCCGGTTGCAGCGAACTAGAGGGCGGCAGTTGTAAAGTGCAGCTTTCAGCTTGCAACAACTAATTAAACTGATAAAAATCGGTGGCAGAGGTGTATATGTTGGCTGCTAAAACAGCTTAAAAAATAGTAAATGTATGGTGTGCAATGCACACCATACCAAATACAACTCAGCTAAAATTAGGGTACGCAATGCACACCCTACGCAGTTAATCTCCTACTTCGGAAGTAACTGCATCTGGTGGCAGCAAACTTTCTAATCTATCTTTAGACCAGTATTCAGTAGGGTAAGCAAGTGCAATAATATCAGAGAGTCGAATCAGCCACGTAACTTGTCCGTAAGCATCGATATTTTCCGCCTGTTCGTTAGGGGGAACTATCACCAAAAGTTCCGCAAACTCCCCGAACAAATTAATCGGGATGCCGCCGAAACTGCTATTATTTGTTTTAATCCAAACTTTACTGCCTCGATCGAGAGCTTCTTGGAGTCGCTGGCAGAGCAAACTGGATTTTTTGACCTGGGATTTTTTGGCTTTCGACTTTTTTCCCATAGTTTTAAGTAGTTAAAGTAGTTGTATTGTGGATTGCACAGTGGGTTGCACAGTTCGTTAGACAGTGGGTTGAGATATAGTGCGCTCGCGGTTTGGTATTGAAACGGACTGAAGCAAAAAGGGATCTCGCCCCGTCCCTACCCCATTACTCTAGTCTATAAGAAAGTGCTGTACTGCGATCGTAATAACAATTTAATGGCAAAATCGCCAAATGACACCAGTTCCCAAAAAATGCGACTCTAGCCAAGCTTCAAACCCTTAATTCATCAGTGATTCCCAATCTAAAATCTAAAATCTAAAATCTAACATGGTATGACCTGCGGTGGCACTGTTACAAAGTCAGTCAACGATGCCCGTGTTTCTACTGTGTCCAAATGCAGTATAATCGGCGGAATCTTCCCAAATCGTTTAAGTAAAACAATGGACTGGCGAAAGCTCATTCATCCAAACCCGAAAGCTTCAACAAGTCAACCAGCAGCGCCAGAAACTCGATTGTCTGTAGAATTTTTGCTAGGGCTCTTTGCTGCGGGATGGACTCAACAGCAGGTGTTAGAAAAATATCCCGCACTGACTTCGGAAAAGTTACGCGCTGCTTTGGCTGCTGCGGATTCCCACTTAGTCTCAGCCATCGCTAATCCAGAATTACAAGAAATTATTGATCAAACTAGAGAATAATTGAAAAAAGGTAAAAAGTTGTTGCTTGAGGATATTGAGGGAGATGTTTGGTAGTAAAGAACGATATTAAATCTCAGCTTCCCCTTAAATTTTCTCTAACTCTTTCCCGAAACTCCAACACAGCCTCAAGGGGGTCAGGCCGTTGTACATACTCTGCAATCACTGATAAATCCAAATTCGGCAGCAACTCGCTTTGCTGCATTTTTTCATATTCCTCTCCCCGAAGATGATAAACCTCAAAGCGACGATTTTTCCAGAACCAAACCTCTGTGATTCCGAGCTTTTTGTAAACTGCTAACTTGTCCAGGCCGCCACTGCTGAGTACAACCTCGATCGCCAAATCAGGAAATTCTTTTTCTGTACCGATACAATAGCACTCGTCCGGTTCTGTACCGCCCTTTTTTGCTTGAATGCGGAAGGTAGTTGAACCCAATCCCCAAAACCTAGTCCGTGTTTCTTGAAAATACGCTTCTAGCAGCATCCCAATATTGGTTTTATCTCGATCGTGACGGCGACTTGGGGACATAATTTCCAGCACTTCATCTAAATAAGTAACCCGATACCAAGGACTATCTCCCAGTTGAGTCAGTAATTGTTCATACTGTTGCCAACTTACCCCACTGGTAATAAATCTTTCCACGGGATCTTCGGTAAGAAGCTCTAGTTCGTTTGCCAAATCTTTGATTAATATTGAAGTCACCAACAGCTCCTCCCAAGTTTAGAGTATAGTTGAAGATTGTGATGTAAATATCTACCTAAAAAATTACGATTCTGTTTCTGTGAATTGTCGCTGATGCTGACGCATTCCTCCTAGCATAGCTTGCTGTAAGGGATCTAGTCCATCTGCATAATCATCATTGATGCTGTCTAGCAGTTGTCGATCGCGATCGGTTTGTAAGCTGTTACTAGCGATCGCTACCTTATCCTCAGTATCATCCTCTTCATCAAGCCCAAATTTTTTGCAAATTTCATCGAGTGTCTGAGGTTGAACAACTCTTGCTTTAGCTCTCTTTAATGCTGTCAGCAAACGAGTTGCATTAACGGGCGATCTCAACAAATAAAGAGTTTCTAGCAAACTTTCTAATTCGACCTCAGACATCAAAACCGCATTTTTGCCGTTAGGTCTAGTAATAACTATTACTTCCCCCGTTTCAACAGTGCGGTCGCAGAGATTTTCTAAATTTGCTTGAGCTTCAGCATATGTAATCTCAGTTGACATAAAATTCTAACTCCCACTAAATTAAGGTTTCAACTTTGCTCGCTTTACTAATAGTGATAGCGCCCTTTAAGAAAATTGATACGCTCATCACTTACTAAATAAACAATACGATGTTCTTTATTCAAGCGACGCGACCACGCGCCCGACAACTCGTATTTCAGGGGTTCCGGCTTGCCAATGCCTTCAAACGGGTCTCGCAGAATTTCTCTGACCATTTTGATTAAGCGTAACGCCATCTTGCGGTCAGTTTGTACCCAATATTCTAGGTCTTCTAAAAACTCAGGCTGAAAAACTGCCTGACGTTCTACGCGATCGCTCTCACCCTCAGCACTCATCTGGCAAACCCTGAATCATTTTTTCAATTTTATGCTCCCTGCTAGAAAAAATAAGGTGAGCATTGCTCGCCAGCTTAACTGACGAGTCATGCCCAATTATATCACTTATCATCCCTCACAGGCAACGAAGTATCCAGAATTTCCATCAACAATTCCAGCCGCGAAGGACGACTCAACATCGGCACTAAATTCGGCAAGGAGTAGTAATCGCCGGCAAACGTAAAGGTTTCCACCGATACTTGTTTGTCCTTTAATTGCTTCTGGACATATTCGCACCAAGAACCAACTCGCACAATCACCACATCAGGAATTACCCCCAAACTGCGGCAGTAATTCTGATAAGCATCCGCGAAATAAGGTGCAGCATTTTCGCCTTCATCTGTTACCATAATGAATTGCTCGACAACCTGCTTTTTAAGCCGCATTGCTTCCACCGCGCAACCGCAACTTGTGCCGCCGCCAGCGCGAATGTGCTTGAAAGCGCCTTCCCAGTCTGTCAATTCGCTGCCGTTTGCTTCCACTCGATACGGCATCGTGTCAAAGGCATAAACGAACAGTGCAGCCTTGGAAATGCCGGAAATCAAAGCAGCGAGACGCTTCCCGACTTCGATCGCACTTTCCATCGAACCAGACTTGTCAATCAACAAACCAGTTGCTTTCGCAATCTTGCCGCGCTTCTTCACCTGTTCGTTTGTCACCGCTTCCAGCTTCGCCGCCGTTGCTGCGTCGAAGTTCGCGCCCGCACCCGCAACACTCGCTTTGTAAGCAGAAACCCGATCGCACTTTGCCGCTTCATCCAGCTTCGAGTCAATCAACTGCTTGACTTCCGCGTGATCCATCGCCCCGCGCGACTGAATCGATTTCAAATTGTTGATGACTTCCTGCGGCGACATCGAGTTAATCAGCGCGGCCAAAACTGTTGGCGTTAGCTGTCTGATCGCACCAACTGCGATCGTATATGGAATCTTGTACTCAACAATCAAATTCGCCTGTTCCGCAGGTGTCGCCGCCTTTGCTAACTGCTTCAAAACGAATGCCAGAGAGTCGGACGGCGGATTGTCTTTAAACAGGATAGCATTAGCGCGATCGCTCGGCTTGACGTGCAGCGTTGCGTACAAATGCTTCATCGCCTTGCGGTTGCGGAGGGCGGCGCGATCGAAAAACTGTGCATTCTTTTCCCGCGATTTCAGATAGCGAGTGACAGCAGTGCGCGCGCTGCGAGGCATCTTATTCTGGTGCCGCTTCATAAAGTCCACAATCCGCGAAACTTCGTAGGGAGGGAACTCTTGCAGCATCATAAACCCGGCATCCCGGTGTTCCGTCAGCGCCGAAGTTAGCAAATTTCCGACAAAAACTTCCTTGTGGTCGCGCACGTCGCCTTGACGCTGATACCAGACTGCTAAATGACCGTAAAATATTGGGTCTAATTCGACAATTAACTTGTGGATTTCTGCTACTTTTTCTAATTGGCGGTGAGGAGTTGTCAGCAGGCTGTTGAGCATTTCCAAACGTAAATCGCGTTCTACTGTATTCATATTCATTGGTGTTACCTAATATTTTGCACCTTGCGCCTTAGTCCGCCAGGGATTGAAATCCCTGGCTCAAAGCTTAAGTCCTCTTAAGAGGACTGAAATGCGTGTTTACAAATGTATTTTTTGTGATTAAAAACCAACAAAAACAAATATTTTTAGTCCTCTTTAGAGCCAGTAATTTCAATCCCTGGCTCAAAGCTAAAGTCCTCTTAAGAGGACTAAAATGCGTGGTTAAAAATGTATTTTTTGTGATTAAAAACCAACAAAAACAAATATCTTTAGTCCTCTTCAGAGGACTTTAGCTATTAGACAGGGATTTCAATCCCTGGCGGACTATTTCGGAGTCGAGTGACTTCAAATCTGGTTCCATCCAGCTATTTCTGGCTTCCCATGACATCAGGCGATCCTGGGTGTAATAGCGAAATGGTAAAGTACGCGCGTGCGGAGCTATCCCGTAGGGAATCGGCATATTTTGCAATCAAACCGTTAGCCAGATGTACGATCGAGCGATTTTGGCTTTCATCGGCGAGATACCGGCGAATAGTTCGCACCCAAAACAGCGTTAGTGTTTCGTGATACCCGCTGTTTTTTGTAGTTTCAATTCCTTGAGCCGAGTTGTAACGTTTAATGCCATTCCGCACCGCATTTATCGCTTCTGGCTCCGAGTCATAACACAGATACCACAGGGCAACGGTTAAATGTGCTTCGTGCGTCCATTGACTTCGCGACAGGTTGCCTTCTTGGAAGGCATGAATCAGACTGTCTATCTCCTTGGGCGATCGGTAAATTGCCAGTTTTTTTCTCATGGCTAATACCCAATTTATTTTTGAGGACGGAAGTCTTCAATACAAACAGGATTACTTAATTATTATCCTGAATTAACAACAAGAGTTTATAGCGCCTAAAATGTCACTTCGCGCAAGTCAAGAAAGCCGTTGGCACATACGCAGGAGTTGAACCCGCGACCAGTTCCTTAAAAGGGAATTGCTCTACCAATGAGCTAGTATGTAAGCTTCCTTTGTTGGGGCGCGAAGTGGAACTTTTAAGCGTCGGATAGATATAAAAAATTTAGCTATAAAAGGCAGCGCACAAGTCAGAGAAGCTTTTTTTCACGCTCTCGAAAGGTAGGAATTGAACCTACTATTCGATTTTAAGTGGAACGTTTTTAGTTTGTAAGCTTCTTTAGTTGGGGTGCGCTGTCTAATACGTGCTTTAAGTGAATTTCTAGCCGTAAACAGCTTCTGGCCGAACAATTAAATCACCGCTGGGACGGCGATCCAGAACGTAAGACTCGAAGCGAGATCCCTTGACATCAAAATGATTTGCCAGACGTTCCTTAATAGCCTTGTCGCTCATTCCTGCCGCGATACCCAGTTGGTCTTCGGCCAGATCGTAGGAACGTCCTTCAAAACGAATGTGAACCATTACCGATACCTCCTAGAGCAATTGTGGATTTTGGATTAGTAGCTTATCTGCTCTCGACTTTGGCTTTTTGTAAGACTTGGCAAATTGCCAGTATCGGTAAAGATTCACGAAATCTGATAATCTTTACTGAAAGAAGCGCCGTTCTAAATGATAAGCTTGTTTAATTTTGCGGATTTCCTCAGCCTTTTTGGTTGATTGAAATCTGGCTGAACTTGTCTGTTCTGAATCCGCATCAAATTCGTTGAAATTAGACTGATTTCGTACAACATCTGACTCATGCCGAGTCAGTTTGTAACCGAACAGTCTCGTATAAAGTAACAACATGACCATCGAGTCTATATTACAAGACTTTCAAATTGATCTTCGTTGAAATTTTGAGCAATATTTAGTTGTCAAGGTTCAGAATTTGCACGAAAAATACAGGTTTTTGCTTGTCCTGCGCTTTCCATATTTATATACTACATAGGTACTACACAGGTGTCAAGGGGGTAGCAAAAGTTTTTTTAGATCGGATATCTCGCACTATTGTCAGGAACAGGCAAGATGCCTGTTCCACAAAGAATGAATTTGATTGTGGGGTGGGCATCCTGCCCGCCTGTGAATTTGATTGTGGGGAGTAGGGGTTGGGCAGGAGAGCCCGCCCATAATTAGATAGGACTTATGCACGGGTAGGCAGAAACCGGGTTGTTTCACCAAAAAATATCGATTAAACATCCTTAACATAGGAAATGCTGTTGCGAATATTGTGGAAGCCAGCAGACTCGTAAAGTCGCATCGCACCTGATGAATTTTCAGCATCGACGCCGAGAATAGCAGTAGCCACACCGGCAGCTTTGAGTCGATGCAAACCAGCGAGCAACATCGCTCGTCCCAATCCCATTTTGCGGAAGCCGCGCCGAGTGCCGAGACAAGCAATCCAGCCTTCATTGCGCCCGGTACGATCGCACTCTTGCACACTAATCTGGCAGTAACAAAAACTGACAAATGTGCCGTCATCAGCAACAGCAATCAGGTCTAAATCATTTCTGTAATCGGGTTTAGCTAACTCGTGCTTAAATTTATTCACTGTTAAATCGTGATGATTCCAGTGATCGATAAACGACTGGTTGAACATTTCTACCCAAGCTGGGGCATCCTGTTCGCCGGGGAACTGACGCAGCGCGAAACCTTCGGGGAAGTGCGGTTCGGGGATCGGTTCAGAGAGCGATCGCGCCATGCGGCAAAAATAGCGATCGACCTTAAAACCGCAACTTGTCAGCACAGAAATGCGATCGCAATCCTCAGCGCGAGCGTAGGTTCGCAGCTTCACGCGCCCGCCCCGCATCGCAGACACCTCGCGCATCCGCACTTCACCCCAGGCGATCGCGGCTGCTTCCACATCGCCTCCGCGCGCACCTGGGTGAACGCGAAACCACAGCCAACCGTCAATTACTTCCCCCGGTACAGAAACCGACAACTGAGCAAAACCGATTAATTTTCCCTCCGCATCTTCCCAAAGGCGGATATCGCGGGCTTGGTCTAGAGACGGTGCGTTAAATTCTTGTTGTAGTTCCGAGATGGAAGTGCCTTCATCGAGCCGATCGACTTCTTCGCAAGTATTGATTAAATGGGCGATCGCATCTAAATCGCGATCGCCCGCATAGCAGCGCCCTGAGAGATTTGCCATCATAGCTAATCACCATTTCCTGTTGTTATTCAGTTTCAAAATAGCTTGGGCGATCGCACTTTTATCGATCGGATGAGCCGATTGACATTAAAAATCCGACAACGCAAACACTCACTGTAATCCAACCGCTACCGCCCTTGGCTGCTATCGTGAGCGAAAAATGGGCGAAAAGGGACATACTAGAGACAGTTTAAAGTCTCAAAGCCTTGTGAATAGTAGGTTATTGGGGATGGGAGTAGAAGGACTTGAACCTTCGACCTTGAGATTAAGAGTCACCTGCTCTAACCAACTGAGCTATACTCCCGCATCTAGAATAGTATAACACAATATTTTAATTTTCGCATATTTCACCTTTTTTATTAAGTTGTGTGGTTACTGGGTGCTTCTGAATGTAACCAATAGGTCCAATCGCTCCCTTGGTTAGAGATTTGCGATCGACCTTTTTATTTGTTAGCGTACAGTTTCGCAGCAGCAGCCATTTTATCGCGCTGCGCCCGCATCTCTACAGACGATCGCAGCAAGGTGCGATCGGTACTCCGAAAGAGGATAAGCTGGTGTCAACTAAACATGACTGCTTGAAATGGCTGACAAAGAAGAGACTGCTGTGATTAAAGTCACAGTTCCCAAGCGTTTGCACGAAAAACTGAGAAAAATCTCCCAGCAGACAGGAGTTCCTATGTCCACTCTGCTAGTCATGGCGGCCGTCAAGGAATACAACCTCGTGGACGAAACTGAGGATAAGTAACTATTAGTATACCGTGAGTACCCTTGAAAGGTACTATATGGCATATTTCAGGAATAGTCAACCCTGGAGGTGTACTTGTGACTCAAGATGAACTCGAAGCCCTTGTCGATGAACTCGGCTTAGCGTCAGTCGTCAGCCTGCTGGCAAATATCTGCCACAACAAAGCCCGACAAACCTTGTGCCTGAAGGGACAAGGGGCTACTCCTTATACCGCTTGGAACAGCAACGGCTTCTTGCTGAAGCAGTTGATGACCAGACTGCGGCCAATCGGCAGCTACGATCGCGATTTAGACCTCAAGAACAACTGAGGTTCTGAGGTTCAACCCGTGCAAGTGCGTAAAGCATTGGTTTTAGTCGGTTAACAGCCGAGTATGTATGCTTTAACTGTTAGGGCACGGGTTGAAACTCTTCGATTTGGACTTGAACCTTGAAATGGAGAGGACGGGACTCGAACCCGCATCGATCGACAGCAACTTTCAGGAAACGCGCTTCCTTACTGCCCGCAAGCAGACGGGAACTGCCCCCATCTCGGACTGTTAATTCCTTTCAGTGCCTCCGCAACCCGCTGCCAGTTTGCGTTTCCAGGGAACGTCGCGAAGCAACTTTTTACCCTACTCAACAAACCCGATCGTCCTTTTGGGAGCCGCTTTTCCAAAGTTTTTACGGTGCCATTCCACTTAGGCGACCTCCCCATAATTTTTCTCAGTATATGAGAGCAAAGCTCGTGAAAAAATCAACCATAATTCTCCCTTATTTATATATAAAATCATAAGCAATCCACCGAGGAGGTACTGCCCCTCCTATCCCCGCGTTATCAGCACGGTGTCTCGCTTTTCGACTTCCGGTGGTTAATTAAAAGGAAGATGAAGGAATCGAACCCTTACAGTTACCTGTACCCCAGTTTTCAAGACGGGTTGCCAACCATTTAGCGGCATCTTCCTTATTAATCATGCTATGATTTAGTCTGAAGTTAATTTACCAGTTTACTTAACTCTCATTGCATATCGATAGGAGTCGAACTACAATTTCGGTAATTGCAAATTAGCTACTTTCCTTTTGGCATTGCATACCTGTATGATTTCGACTCTGTTTTGCCCAGTAACCCCTAGTAGGTTTCTCAATGTCATAAGCTTTACACCATTTCTCCACTGCTTTGTCACTCACACCAAAATCTATAGCTATATGAGTAGTTGGTTTTTCCCAGACTAGCTTTTGCAAATCCTCTTTAGAAGGACGCTCAACTTTTCTGGAGTTAATTCTTGGAGAGCCACATTTCTTCATTCTTACTTTTATTTCTTTTTTCCCATTGGCACAATCATTTATCCTCCCATTTTCTGAAGCAATATGTGTCTCTAATACTTGGTTGTCGATTGCCTGCTTTACTCTTTGATTTTTGTTACCCCAATTTTCTGTTTGTTGATGGCAATTTGGACATAAGAACCTGAGATTTTCTAATCGATTGTCATCGTGAACTCCATTGATGCGATCTAAGTGCAAAGCTAAGGGCTTATCTCTCCACTGGTCAATCCCGCATTCATTACATTTATAATCCCAACCTTTTTGAATTAATCTTTTAGTCAACTTGGGGCCACCATTATAAGTTGAACACTCTACAAATACCTCCTCATCAGGATATGTATTCTTAGTTCGATTCTGCCAAATTGCAGGATTACTACTAGCAGTTTCTCCCTTAGCCCAAGAAGCCCCAACAAAATGTTGAGTTGAAATTCCTAAGTTTTTAAGACGCGAACTAATATTCCTGCGATTCCCTCCTGTTTTTCCCAAACCCAATTTTTTAAGCACCTCAGTAAGCGTAATGCTTTCCCTGACGATGGGCTCTAAAAGCTCCTTGGTGTACTTAGATTTTTTAGGCATTTGTAGTGTTTTCAGTCTTTACTAAACAATATAGCGCGATAATGAGTACGTCGTTAGTTGAAATAACCAACGTCTCGATCTCTTCGATTTCAGACACCGAAAGTGGAGTCAAGGAGAATCGAACTCCTGGCCTCTTGCGTGCA